>DASYCL010000339.1:0-2175 GCA_036500245.1 Polyangiaceae bacterium
AGCGCCTCGCGCAGCACGTAACCGAGCGGCTTGAAACGTGACGCGAGTCGGCGTGGCGCCTCCCCGAGGATGAACACGGACAGCGCGAGGCTCACGTCGATGATCGCGCCGCGCACGGGAAACAGCTCCGCCACGAGCACGATCACGAACGGCGCCGCGGCGAAGAACGCGAGTCGCGCAATGAAATCCGCCATCGAAAGCGGGGACGAGAGCAAAGTGGATTGGTTTTTCACGGAGGAAGCGTGAGCGAAAAGTTCCCTGCAAATAGCGGATTTGGCCCCGCGCTCAAAGCCCAGAAGCCAACTCACCAATGACCATCACGCTCTCTCTTTCTTTCGCGCCGAAGCGCGCGCGAAGGGCTCGCGCCAGATGCCCGAAACAACCTGCCCATTCATCACATCTCCGGCCATGCCCGGTATCTTAAGCATTGAGCACGCCCGGCGATTTCGGGTTTTGGCTTCGTTTTGGCTGCGCTCCGGTGCTCACGTACCAGCGTACGCTCCGCTCCGGTGCTCGCCAAAGCACACCCCTCCGGGTGCTCCGAAGCGTCGTCGCCAAAACACCGAACTTGCCGGGCGGGCGTTCCTTAAGGTTCTGGCGATGCATCTCCGGCTCTTCTTTTCGCGCCGAAGCGCGTGCGAAGGGCTCGGGCCAGATGCCCGGAAATAGGGCCTCACCATTCATCGCATCTTTTCTCTCTCCTTCGCGCCGGAGCGAGCGCGAAGGCTGGCAGTCGCATGCACGGAAGTAGTACAAAGCCAGCAGGTTCGCGCGGCTGATCACGGTTTTCGTATGACGGGCGGCCACGTTAGAACTGACCGGACAGGCGCCAGTCGCGTCACTCGATGCGCGAGCGGCCAAACGCTGTGCGTGCGCAGGGCCTTAAAAAACTCAAAAGATGTGATCAAGCTTCAATCCCAAACAAACTCACCGCGCGCGCGCTTTCTTGCTCGAGCCGCGCGGCCCGGCGAGGCGCGCCAAGATCGCGGCGGGGATCGCGTCGCCGTCGGCCCAGGCCACGAGCGCGGGTTCCCAACCGAGGCGCCAAGTGTCGCTCAGGCGATCCGCGAGGAACGTCGCGAACAAACCGTCGAGGCTTTGTGTGAGGTGTTCGACCAGCGCGATGCGCTCGAGGAATGCGTCGTCCGTGTCTTTGGTGAGCACGGCTGGGATTGCGCCGCTCGCGATCGCGAAGCGTTGCGCGACGAGCACGCAGGCGAAATCGCGTTCGTCGTTGCGCAGCGCGAGCTTCGCGCGCACCGGGAATTTCTGCGCGCGCACGGCCTCGCGTGCCTCGGCGCTGCCGGACGGCGCGGCGCCGCGCACGGTCACGCGTTCGTTCGGATCCAAGTCGGACTGCAAGCTCAAGTGATTGTCGAGCCAGACGTCGAAGCGGCCGAGTTCGGCGAGCTCGAGCGGTTTTGCGCCGATTTCTGCGCGTAACCAGAGCCACAACAGAAATTCCGGACCCAGAAATCGCGTGCTCTCGATCCGCTCCAGCAAATCGTCGCTGCCGTCGCCACGTTCGCTCGGCGGAGCTTCGGCCGCGCGCGCTTCGACTTTCAACGCGGATTTGCCCAGCACTTTTCGCCCGCTCGAAAAGCTGACCGGTTCGACGTCCGCAAGCGCGCGTTCGAGCTCGCGAGGCAGCTTCGCGCGCGTGGCCGCCGCGTACGGACTGTCTTCGACGAGCGGCATCGCGAAAGTCTTTTCGAAGAGCGCCGTGAAATCCAAAATCGCGCGTTTCGAGTGCCCGAAAAAGAGCAGCGTGCCCGAGTCGAGGTGCCAGCAGACATCGGTCGCCTTCGAGGTGGGCAAGACCTTCTTGCGCAAGCGCATCGCGACGCGATCTTTGATTTCGAGCTTTTCGTTGCGCGAGAGCTTCGGCTTCTTCGTGCGATCGAGTAGGCGTTGCTCTTCGTCTGCGACCTGAGATTTGAGGAGCACGCCCGGGATGCGATAGCGATCGACGCGAAAGCCGAGCAAGACATAGCTGTCGTGAAAAATCTTGGCGGAGTCGAGCTCGAGATCGAACGGGCGCTCCATCACGCACCAGCCGCTCGCTTCGAGCGCTTCGTCGTCCGGCTTCAGCGGCTGAAATTTGCGCAGGCGCGCGGCTTCCAGAAAGCGCCGGCGGAGATCCTTGGGCAGCGCGCCTTGCGTAAAAAATCGAGT
>DASYCL010000340.1:0-2099 GCA_036500245.1 Polyangiaceae bacterium
ACGACAATGCGATCCCGACCGTCGAGTTGCTGCGCGACTCGCGATCTGCAACTCTCCCCGCATGAAGACCGGGGCGTGCGTAGTGGGGTTGCTGGGCATCTTGGGTTTCTCGGGGATTCTGCAGGCGCAAGAACGAGTGCCGCCCGAACGGCGCGGCTTTCAGCTCGCGCTTCGCACCGGGTACTCGGTGCCGCTCGGCAATACGGCGCTGGGCACCAAGTTGTCCGACACAACGGGCGGGCAAGTCCCGCTGATCGTGGATGTCGGCGCCAAGCTGATTCCTGAGCTATTTCTCGGCGGCTATTTCGGGTTCGGTATCGGCGGGGACGCGGGTGACGTGCAACGGCTTTGCAACATGAACGGCGGCGGTTGCGTCAGTGCCGACGTCATCGCCGGCATCGAAGCGCAGTATCAGATCTTGCCGGGCGGCAGCGCGGACCCTTGGCTCGGTTATGGCGTCGGCATCGAATCAATCGCCCTGAGTACCGGCAGCAACGACAATAACTCGGTGACTTACACGGGCTGGCAATTCGCGCGCCTCTCGGGCGGCGTGGACTTTCGGCTCACTCGCACATTCGGGATCGGACCTTTTGCCGATCTTTCGTTAGGCAAATACAGCAGCATCACTCAGGGCCCAATCAGCGCGACCCTCGCCAACCAGGAGCAGCACGAGTGGCTCACGATCGGCGCTCGCTTCGTGTTCTTCCCCTGAGGGGCACTGGCGCTCCGCACGCCGAGCCCTAGGCTCTCCGCCATGCGTTACAAACTCCTCGGGAATACGGGCCTTTATGTGTCGGAGCTCTGCCTCGGTGCGATGACGTTCGGCGGCGGCAGCGGCATGTGGCAGGCCATCGGCAAGCTTCAGCATCAGGAATCCCTCGCCTTGGTTTCCGCCGCGCTCGACGCGGGCGTGAATTTCATCGACACCGCGGATGTCTACTCCGAAGGCGACAGCGAGCGCCTGGTCGGCGAAGCGCTCAAGGCACTGAATCGACCGCGCGAACAAATCGTGGTCGCGACGAAGGTGCGCGGTCGCGTTGGGCCCGGCGTGAATCAAGTTGGTCTGTCGCGCTCGCACATTCTCTCGAGCATCGACGGCAGTTTGCGCCGCTTGGGGCTCGACCACGTCGATCTCTATCAAATCCACGGCTTCGATCCGGTGACACCGATCGAAGAAACGCTGCGCGCGCTCGACGACGTAGTGCGCTCCGGCAAGGCGCGTTACCTCGGCTTCAGTAATCTGCCCGCGTGGGTTGCCTCGCACGCGATCACCTTCGCCGAGCAGAATGGCCTAGCTCGCTTTCAGAGCGCGCAGGTTTATTACTCGATCGCTGGTCGCGATATCGAGCGCGAGATCGCGCCACTGTGCCAAGCGCGCGGCCTGGCGATCTTGCCGTGGAGTCCGCTCGCGGGTGGGCTCTTGTCCGGCAAGTTCGATCCGGACAAGAAAGGGCCGGCCGATGCGCGCCGCGCGTCCTTCGATTTTCCGCCCGTGAATATGGAGCGTTTGCCGCGCGTGCTCGGCGCGTTGCGCAAGGTCGCGGAAGAGACCGGCACCTCCGTCGCGCGCGTTGCGCTCGCCTGGCAGCTCACGAAACCCTTCGTCACGAGCATCATCCTCGGCGCCAAAAAGCCCGAACAACTCGCGGACAATCTCGCCGCGGCCGAACTCACACTGTCGAACGAACAACTCAAGTTGCTCGACGACTCGAGCGCGCTCCCGCCCGAATACCCGGGCTGGATGGTCGAGTTCCAAAACTCCCGCGACCCCCGCGGCGCGACCAACGCACCCTCGGAAGCACAGATCCGCGCTGCGGCGGCGCGACTCAAGTGACGGGACTTTAGGCGAGCGTGACGCCAATGGCCGTGCACACGCGACGGACGTAGCGATCCGAGGTGTGCAAGCGCGCGCCCGCTTTTACCGCGGTAACGATGATCTGCGCGTCAGCCCAGCCTACGCCCGAGCCGGCGAAGGCTGAGCGATGGCGCTCGATGAATTTTCTGGTTTCTTCCGGACCGGGGCTCGGGAGATGTGGAAGTGCTGCCAGATCAGCCGCAAAGCGCTTGGGCAGCCCCGAACCAAGTTGCAACTCTCCGAC
>DASYCL010000341.1:0-3641 GCA_036500245.1 Polyangiaceae bacterium
CCGAGCCGGGGTTCGGTTTTTGCGCGCGCGGATCGGGCGCGGGTTCGCCGCGCAATGTGTAGCCGTCGACGATTTCGTGTGCGCCGATTTGCGCGAAAAATGCGCTCGTGCGCGCGACGAACGCGCGCGCTCGGTCGTCCCGCGTCGCGGCGAAGTCTTGACCGATGCGAAAGGGCAAGCGCGCTGAATCGTATTGATAGTTGGTCATTGCGCCGGGAAAGGCTTCGACCGGCGCGCCGTGCGAATCGCACCAGGCAGGCACGAGACCGGTGTGCGCGTTGCCCTGCGCCGCGTTGAGGCTCGCTTCCACGATTTCATAACCGCGATCGATCACGCTGAGCCAACCCGAATTGCCCGACACTTCGGCAAAGATGCGATACTCCTGCGGCGCGAAATAGGAGGGATTGAAGACGTCCCGGCCGCACCAATTGTCGCCCGGGATGAGCAGGTTCGCGTGGCGCTCGTGGCCGACTTCGAATGCCCACACGCGCTCGATTTGTCGTTTTGCAGCGGCGAGGTACGGCTCGCCGAGCGCGCCCGAGCCGCCCCATTGCCGCTGCGCCATCACGAGCGCCCAGGCGATGTCTTCGTCGGAGTCCGTCGCGCCGCCCACGCCGAGCCGGCTTTCGCCGTCCGGCGCGATGTACCAATCCATCAAACCGTTTTTGTTTTCGAAGCACAGCGCGTAGCGATAAAAATCGTCGAACAACGCTTGGTCGTCCATCATGACCGCGATGATCATGCCGTAAGCGATGCCCTCGGAGACCGTCGAGTTGGGCACGCCATCGGGCGTGTCGGGGCGACGCGCGCGCAAGAAGCCGCGCGCGCCGTCGGCCGTGACGATTTCGGCGCGCCAAGCGTGAAAGGCGGAGAGCGCGTGCGCCGGGTCGGCGTGGGTCGGATAGGTGCAGCCTTCGCTGCGCAGATTTCGCGGAAACGGATGGCGGCTCACGCGGCGAGTGTAGCCCGTTTGGGCTACGCTTTGCAGCATGCCGGCGACAGCAGCAACGACGCGCCTGCCTCGCGTAGTGCTCGGGCTCGGCCTCACGCCGTGCGTCGCTTGGTTCACGATGCTGCTCGCTCCGCGCGTTCACGTGAGCGCGATGTTCGGCAACGCGCTTGCCTTCGCGGGCGGTGCGCTCTTGCCGATCGGCGCGCTCGCACTCGCGACGAAAACCGAGCTCGGACGCGCGGCCACGCTGGTGATTGCCGGGCTCGCCGCAGCGACGTTGCTTGCGCTCGCGTTCACGCATCCGACTGCACTCGCCGAGATGCTGCTGGTCGATGCGGCGCTGGTCGCGCTCGGATGGGCGCTCGGCGCGTCGCTCGGGCGGCGCGTACAGCACGCATCGCATTTGTTGCCCGCGTGCGTGGTCGCAGCTTGCGCGGATTGCGTTTCGTTGCTCTCGCCCGAAGGTCCGACACACGCCATCGCCCAGAGCGACCGCGCGCTTTCACTGCTCGCGACCTGGTTTCCGGTGCTCGGGACGAACGCGCTCGCGCCGGCGCTCGGCGTCGGCGATCTGCTGTTTTTGGGCTTGGTTTTTGGGGTCGCCATGGTTCACGGGATGCCGTACTTGCGAACGCTCTCATTGGCGCTCGCCGGCGCGAGCTGTGCCGGCCTGATCGCAGCGCGGCTCGAAGTCGCGGTGCCGGCGCTCTTGCCGATCGGCGCCGCGATCCTGCTCGGTTTACCGATGGCGCGCCGCGTGCGGCCCGCGGATCGCGCGGCCACGAAGTGGTCGCTGGTGATCGCGAGCGCAATCGTGATCGCGGTGCTGGCGCGAAAGTTTTTGTCGCGCTGATTCAACACGCTCGCGCCGCGCAGTTCGAGCGCGAACGAGCAGGCCGAAGGCGCAGCATTACTGGCGCACGCGAGCTTTCGCGAGGCGACCCCCCAAAAATCAAAAAGCTTGCTGGAGCGCTGGAATGCCGGCCAAAGCTTCGGCGCCGGCACCGAGCGGCGCGAGTGCTTGCAGGTTCAGCGCGTCGACGCGAAAAGTCCAGATTTCGGTTTGGACTTCGCCGCGCGCGGAGAATGCACTCACGACGCGGTTCGGCCCGCTCAGCGTGACTTTGTCGAGCGGGATACCGGCTTCGACCAAGCGGGCTTTGACCTGTGGAGTTTTTTCGAGCGTGTCGAGGATGCGGCCGGTGTCGAGCCAGAGCCGGAGGTGTGCCGTGTTCGGCAATGCGGCGAGCGAGGCCTTGTGCGCGGCGTCGTCTTTCAGCGCGCCGGTGCCTTTGGAGAAGGCGATTTCCGCGCGATCACAAAGCGCATTCGCGCCCGCCGTGATGAACAAATGCTTGTCGAGGAATTTGACGCGCAGGCTGAGCGGCAAAGGTGGATTCTTCGGCGCGAGCGTGAAGCCTGCGCCGTCTTGGGTGATTGTCACTTCGCGCGCGGCGCTCGGCAGAATTTTTTGCTTCAAGCCGGCAGCGAGCTTTTTGAATTCGGTATCGTCTTTCAATTCTTGGACGTACGTGACGTTGAAGTGCTCCGCCGCAGCCGGTCCTTTGCCGAGCTGATCGAGCCGAGTGTCGCTGGTCGCAGCCATGCCGAGCACCGCTTGCCCACCGATGCCATCGAGCAATTTCGCCGTGGAAACGCCGAGCGCTTGTTCCATTTCGCGCACTGCCTGCTCGGCTTGAGCCTTCGAGCGCGGCTCGATCGAGCCGATTTGATCGAACACGAGCTTCTCGGTGTCCGCGCCGGAGAGCTTGCTGCGCGTGGACATCGCGACGTACGCGAATGTCTCGGCTTGCAATTGATCCGGCAAGCTGAGCGCTTGCGGCGCTTCGTAGGCCGCGTCGTGCGGCAGCTTCGAGCCGCTGGTGTGTCCGACGAAGCTGTTGACGAAGCCGGCGGATTTGACGCAAAACGAGCTCGTGAGCGGGCCGGCGGGCGTGAAGTATTCGCTCACGAGTTGTTTCACTTTCGGGTCGGTGACGTTGGAGAGCGCGCCGGGATCGACGAACGCGGTCATGCGCGCACCCGGCTCGAAATCCTTCTTTGCGGCTTGATAGGCAGGGTTCTGTTCGATCGACGCCGCGCCCGATTCGAGCACCTGCGCCAAGTCGACGAGCAACTGCGCGCTGCCCAGCGCGAGCACCTTTTGTGACGGGAACCAGACCAATTGCTCCTTTTGCGCGGCGCCGATTTCGGCCTGCGCCAGGGTTTTCAAGACGATGTCTTGAGCCACACCGGGTTGCAGTTGCTTGCGCGTCAGCAAATAGCGACGACCGCTTTTTCCGACCGCACCGGCCGCGACGAAGCGCGACGATTTCAAGAGTGCTTCGACGGGCGCGCCGTCGCGCATGCCGAAGGCGATCACCGCTTCGGGGATGGTTTCCAATTTGCGCGCGGCGATCCCACTCGTCTCGACGGACACGAGCAGCGAAGTCGCGTCGCTCTGCGAGATATCGAATGCCTTGGCGACGGAATCTGCGGTGCTGTCGAAGACTTTTTTGTCGTCGCGCAGCGATGTGTCGAGAAATTGCACGTCGTGAAAATCGAGCACGAGTTTGCGCGCGCTTGGCAGCTCGACCAAAAGTTCACAATCGCGCGGCACGGCTTGCGAAATGGGGCGCGCGCCGCCACTCGAAAAGAAAAACAAGTAAGCACCGAGCGCGATTCCACC
>DASYCL010000342.1:0-2787 GCA_036500245.1 Polyangiaceae bacterium
TACGATTGTCTATTTTGGGTGAGTCGCGCCTTGGGCGGGACGGTCTACTGCGATGGGCGGCCGGGCAGCGCGAGCGATTTGAGCGCACTCGGCGATCTCGCGAGCGCGACGCCGCTCACGTTCGGCGGAAGCGACGTCGCGAACGCCGAATTGGCATTGTTTGCGCTGTTTCGCGCGCCGGACGCCGGGCTCGGCCCGGACAATGCTGCCTGGGCTGGATTCAGCCAAACACGCTTTGCCGAGCTCACCGGCGTTAGCCCGCGCATTGCGCAGGGCAGCGCGCTAGCCAATAGCGGCGTGCGTGCTTCAGCGGCGTACCTCGATTTGCAAGCCGGCGCAGAGCGACACTTGTTCGCGGTCGGCGAGGATTGGCCGCGCATCGCGTGCCGCGCAGACAGTGCCGCTCGAACGCGCTGCGGCTATCTGAGCGAACCCGAGCGCACGCGCTTTCTGCCAGCGGATGCCCGCGCGTGGACGGTGAGCGAGCTCGCGATCCGCGCCGCGGCTGCGACATTTGCGGACGGCTCGACGAGCATGGCCGCGCTCGTGCCGTCACCAGCGAATGCGCAGCATGCGTTGGTTTTTTCGGGCACATTCGCAGGCTCGCGTCAGGCATTGTCGCTGTTTGCGCGGGCGGAGGCCGGGCAATTCATTGCGCTCGGCGCGGGTTCGGGGGTGGCCAGCTTCGACTTGAGCGCAGGCGCGGTGCTTTCGGTACCAGCGAGCGCGCGCGCCACGATCGAGAACTGGGGCAATGGCTTATACCGCTGCAGCTATGTGTTTGCGCCTGATCCCGGTGTGTTGAGCTATCGCATCGCGCTCTTGGCGGACCCGACCACGTCGAGTTTTGCCGGTGACGGAGTGACTCCGTGGATCGACGTGGCGGGCCTTCAGCTCGACGTGGGCGGCGCGAATCCGGGCTCGCTGCTTGCCACCGACCAGCAATCAGCGGATGAGTTGAGCTTCGTAGGCAACGACGGCAATTTGCCGAATATGGAAGCCGTGAGCGAAGCACTCAGCATGCTCTTACCCGCCGGTCCGCGCCTGAACGACGAAGCCGTGCTCAGCCTCAACCTCGCGGGACAGTTCGGCAATCAAGTGGAGCTCTACGTGACGGGAGACACCGGTGAATTGAAGTTTTGGGCGCTGCGCGACGGCGAGACGCACTGGGCCTTCAATCATCCGGCATCTTTTGTGGATGGAGCCTGGCACAACGTGAATGCGGCTTGGAATCCGAACAGCGCGACGCTGACGGTCGACGGTGTGCCCGCGATGGAGAGCGCGCTAGTCGCGAATTCCCCGGCTTTTGCCTTGGATCGCATCGACGTTGGGTTTTCGGCGAGCAGCAGCGGCAACCTCGAGGGGCTGGTTTCTGGCATCGAGATTCGCGCCGGGGCCCCGTAGCGCGACGCCGAAGGCTGGGACGCCGCGCGCCGTGACGCGTGACCATCAAAAAAAAAATAACGAACGAATCCGGTGCGGATCGGCACGAAGGGCCATGCTCACGCGGTCGTGTCGATTGGCGTTGTTTGATTTTTGTTTGACCCTCGCGCTCGGCGGCTGCACCGGCCACGCGAGCTCGACTGGGACCGGACAACACGCTGGCGCAGGGTCCGGCGCAAGCTCGAGCTCGAACACGACTGGAATGACCAGTGCGGGCGGCGGCGTGAGTGCCGGAGGTTCGAGTGGCAACGCTGGTTCGGTCACGATGTGCGCGCCGGGTTTCGTG
This sequence comes from Polyangiaceae bacterium, assembly GCA_036500245.1. Taxonomy (GTDB): domain Bacteria; phylum Myxococcota_A; class Polyangia; order Polyangiales; family Polyangiaceae; genus PMG-095. The sequence goes on from DASYCL010000342.1 coordinate 1,730, forward strand.
CGTTGCGCCGGCTTGTGTCTCGAGTCGAGCGTGATGGGTGCGGATTGTCATCCGCTCGCGTGCGCGGTGCCAACTGACACAACGCCGCCCGCCCGTACCAGTATCAGCGCGCGCGGTTTCACTTGGGACGTGAGTGCAGGCGATGGAGGCACCACGATTCGATTTACGCCCGGAAAAGCCGCGGTTCCGCTGTCACCGACGAGCGCGGTCGACGTGAACTATCGCGTCAACGATCAGCCCGCGCTGCTGACGGGTACGATGACCGACGCCGGGGACGGCTCGTTCGCGTTTCAAAGCGCTGACTTGAAACCGGGTGATTCGATCGATTTCTATTTTCATCAAACCGTCGCGGCGCAAACCCTGATCGTCCCGGGGCCGACGACGACGCCGTTGATCGACACGATGTGGTTTCATCAAGTGATCGGTGCGGCGCGCGATCCCGAGCCGGCTTACCCACTGACCGTGAAGCTCGCCGGGCGCTTTCGCGATCGGCACCCGAACGAGGAGCGTTACGACCACTACGTCGATACTTACTTCGCCGGGCCGACCTTCGATTTGACGTTGATCGATCATGGTGATTCGGTGGACGTGACGATCGCGCCGCAAGCGAGCATGCAAGTCGAGGCGGTCGACTTCAAGAATTACGAATGCTTCGGCTCTGGTATGAGCGGCGCGCTGCCGAGCCCGACGCCATTGTGCTTCACGCCGCCGGCGCTGGCCGCGGTCGGTGTGCGCACGACCGACCAGGGAAACAGCACATTTACGACGCACGTCGATCAGCTTTCCTACGGTCAATTGCTCGATTTCGAGCTCACGTTCGTGCGCTCGCGAACTTACTACACCGAGTGGTTTCAATACTTCGTGGGTAGCGGGCGCTTGCAGCCGAAGGTGCAACATCCGTGGGCGCACGCGGCCGGCGATCAATCCGTTACGGACGTGACCGTGGACGAGTTCGGCTATGCGCAGCACGTGCCGAACATCACGCCCGAGGAGCTCGCGAATTTCATTTCCGGCAAAGTGCTCTTCGAAGCCGATTTCGAGACGCACGTCGGCTACAA
>DASYCL010000343.1:0-3430 GCA_036500245.1 Polyangiaceae bacterium
GCCGTCCGGCGTCGAGGTGTGACAGCCGATGCAGCTCACTTGGCCCGCGGGCGCGCCGCCCGAAACCGGCGGCGTGGGCTTTTGCGCGCCGGCCTCGTTGAACAGGTTCGACTCTTTCACGTCCGTGATGTGCAGGGCATCGACCGTGCCTTCTTCGCCCACCTGAAAACCAATCAACTTCGAAGCCGTCTCGGTCTCTTCCACTGAGGTCGTGGCCCAATAGACCATCGCGCCGCCCGCATCGACGGCCGCGATATTGAGCTTGGCCGATGCTTTCGAGATCCCGCTGCCGGAGCTGCCGCGCACGGTGACCGTCAACGCGCCCCCTGCGGCGTGTGCGGCGACGTTCGTCCACACATCTTCCGGCATCAGGTAGCTGTTCTTGGTGGTGTAAACGACGAGATCGTTCGCTTCGACGTCCGCGTGCACGCGGATCTCGAACAAGGTTTCACCCGCGCCGGGCGAGAAGTGAATGCGTGGGCGCCACCAGTTGCGCGGCACGAGCGAGCCGTCGGTCGGCTCGGTGATGCAATCTGCGCTCGGACCGCCGGCACTCGCGTCGCCGAACTTGCTCGCGGAGTCCATCGCGGCGCCGCTATCGAAGATGGGCTGCGCCGGAAAATCGCTACAGTTGCTGCTGCAAGGAGCGACCAGCGACGTCGTGCCACCGGTGCCGGTGCCGGTGTTGATGCCGGAGCTCGTGCCGCCGGTCGACGTCGTGGTCGAGCTCGAACCACCGCTGCCGCGCGCGGTCGAGGTGTTGGCCGGATTGGCGGAGCACGCGAGAACGAACAACGGAAGCAGCGCAAAGGGTCGACGGCTCATGGTCTTTTGTGCCTTCGAAGATACCGATCCGGGTTTGTCTCGCAAGCCTGCGCGAGCGCGCGCAATGTTCACGATTCAGCATGAATCATGCCGAATTCGTCGACGCGGCGAGCCGAAACACGAGCACATTCGTCCGTTCAATTGAGGAAAACTGAACAGAGGCCGGAGAGCGGTGGAGGCGACGGCGCGCGGCTGGGGCGTGTTGAACCCCAAACCCTCTTATTTCAACTTCGAGCCAGTTCGGCGCGCAGCTCGTCGAGTTCGCGCGCGAAGCCGCCGGATAGAATCGGAAAGCGACACCAAGTCTTGGGATCGAGGCTCTCGTCGTCGACGTGAAAGCTCGGTGCGTAGCGTTCGCGCTTCCATTGATTGCGGCTCCACAAGCGAAAGAAGCGCTCGAGCCAAACCAACAATGCTTCGGCGGCGAAGTTCGGGAACTCGGCGCGCATCAGCGTGAACACGTCGCGCGGGCCGTGCTTGTCGCGGATCGCGGCGCGTTCGATCGCGTCCAGCACTTCGTACGGCATCAAGTCGGCTTCGTCGGTTTGCGTCGCAGCAGGCGGGCGCAGCTCCGCGGTCGGCGCTTGCGCATTCACCGCCGAAAGCTCGGGGATTGGCGCGAAACCGTGCGGCCCACGGCCTTCGAGCCACGTGAGCCAGCGCCGCAAGAATGCTTTGTCGATGCCCGCGATCGGGCTCAATCCGCCCGAAGTATCACCGTCCATCGTGGCGTAGCCGACCGCGGCTTCGGAGCGATTGCTGGTCGAGAGCAAGAGCGCCGAATTCAAATTGGCGAGCAGCCATACCGATGGCGCACGCACTCTCGCTTGGATATTTTGTAGTGCCAAGTCATCACGCTGCCAGTCGAGCTCGCGGCCGAGCGCGCCTTGTATCGCGCCCACGTAGCTCGACACGAGCGCCTCGACGTCGAGCTCGAAGTGCGTCGAACCGACCGCGTGCGCCACGGCGGAAGCGGCGTTGCGCGTCACTTCTGAGCTATTTTTCGTGGCTTGATACGCAGTGGTGAGCAACGCCGAGACGAGTTCGCGCTCGGACACCAAGCGTGACAATCCCTCCAGGTACGACAATTTCTCGGCCACGCCGTCGATGCCGAGCTCGGCGACGGCGAAGCGCACCATCAACGAGACCAAGCACGCGACCGCCGCCGAATCCGCCCCGCCGCTCAGCGACACCACGAAGCCGCGCGCACGGCTCTTCCGGCAATAGTCGAACAAACCGAGCGCGATCGCGCGCGCGAACTCTTCTTCCTTGAGCTCCGGCGAAAGTTCCCATTTTTCGACCGCCTGCGCGCTCGCGCTCGGCGCGATTTCGGGAAACGCGAATTCGCACGCGACGCATTCGCGCGCTTCGCTCTTCACGCGCGCTTCGGAGGCGCTCAGCGCGGCATAGCGCACGCGCGTCAAATCGACGTCGATGACCGCGCTGATCAGCGCGCGATCCGCGAAGCTGAAGCGACGCGCTTGCGCCACGAGCTTGCCCGCGGTCGCGATCAACGCATCTCCGTCGTAAATCGCGCGGCCGGCTTCATTGCCGAGTAAATTGGCGTACACGTAGCTGACACCGAATGCGCGCGATCCCTCGAGCACGAGGCGCCGCCGAATCTCTTGCTTGCCGAAGGCGAAGTGACTCGCGCTCGGATTCAAAATCACGTCCACGCCGGTCAGCGCGAGTTCGGCGCCGCGACGCTGCGCGACCCAAGCATCTTCGCAAATCTCGAAGCCGATTTTCACGCCCGAGCAGTCGAAGTGAATGTCCCCGAGCGGCACGTCCCGATCGAGCACGCGGATCGTCGTGCGCACGCCCTCGGGCCACGGTTTGAACCAGCGCGGCTCGTAGTGAATGCCGTCTCCGGCGAGCGCGCGCTTGCACACGAAGCCCGCAAGCTGACCGTCCACGAGCAGCGCGCAGGCGTTGTAGATCGCCTTATTGTGAAATAGTGGCAGACCGACCGAGGCGATGATGCCGCGCGAATACGGCAAGACCTCGCGGAGCAGCTCGAGCGCCATCGCGTGCGTGTTCGGCGACAGGAATGCGTCTTCGCAGCCGTAGCCGCTCAAGCACAGCTCGGGCAAACACAGGATGCTCACGCCGAGCGCACGCGCCTCTTCGAACGCGGCGATCACGTTGTCGCGATTTTTGTCCCAATCGAGTGGGGTCTGATTCAGCGTCGCGGCCGCGACGCGGAGAAGGCGCATGACCCAGTAACGCTAGCAGTTTTTTCGCTTATTTTCCGGTCGCGCTGGGGCTCGGTGCTGGCATTGCGGCCGTGAATTCCGGCCCCGGGCGCGTAGCCACCGCGTCCGCGGTGGTGCTCAAGTCCTTGCTCGCGCGCAGGCAGCCGTAGCAATCACCGAGGCCGAGGAAGCCGCAGCCGCGGCGATCGTCGAAACGCTTCAATAACGGCGTGACGCGCGTGTCGCCTTCCATCGCGGCGCGCGCGAGCCATTTCTTCACGCTCGCGCAGCCTTCTTTTTGAGCTTTTCCAAGCTCGAGCAGGATCTTCAGCGGGGCTGAGGCCTTGGCGCGCTCGGCGTCGTCGTCGAGCAGGGCTCGCGCCTGCTTGCTCTGCGCGGCCCGAGCGGGC
>DASYCL010000344.1:0-1839 GCA_036500245.1 Polyangiaceae bacterium
TGCCGCGTTGGGCGCTGAGCGCGCGGCTCACTCCGTCGAGCAAGCGGCGCGCGATTTCACGCACCTCGTCGCGACCGAGCGGGGCGAACACCAACACTTCGTCGATGCGGTTGTAGAGCTCGGGCGCCAGCGCAGCGCGCGCGGCGTTGACCACGCACTGTTCGAGATCCGCGCGCACTTCGGCGTCGTTGCCGAAACCGACGCGACGCCGCGGCGAGCTACCGCTCTCTTCGGCGCCGAGATTGGACGTCATCAAGATCACGGTGTTCGTGAAGTCGACGGTGCGGCCGCGGCCGTCGGTGAGCCGGCCTTCATCGAACACGGCCAAAAACGAGGTCAAAACGTCGGGGTGCGCCTTTTCGAGCTCGTCCAAGAGGATCACTTGATAGGGCCTGCGGCGCACGGCTTCGGTGAGCTGACCGCCCGCTTCGTGCCCGACGTAGCCGGGCGGCGCGCCGATCAAACGCGCGATCGCATGCGGCTCGGAGAACTCGGACAGATCGAGGCGCGTCATCGCGCTGTCGCAGTGGAACAAAACTTCGGCGATCGCTTTTGCGGTTTCGGTTTTGCCGACGCCGGTCGGACCGAGCAAGAGGAACGTGCCGATTGGACGGCGCGAGCCGAGGCCGGCCGCGTTGCGCCGCAAAATGCGCGCGATGCGCCGGATCTGATCGCCATGACCGACGACGCGCTCGGCTAAAATCTCTTCCAGCCGGAGCATGCGATCGCCGTCGGCTTCGAGCAGGCGATCGGTCGGCATGTCGGCGAGTTCGGCCACGACTTCCGCGACGCTCTCCGGCGTGACCTCGGCCCGACCGCGACGCCGAGTGCGCGCGCCAGCCAAATCCAAAATCGAAACCGCCTTGTCCGGGAGCGCACGGCCTGGCAAATAGCGCACCGACCAACCGACGCAGAGCGCCACGGCTTCGGTTTGATAGCGCACCAAGTGGTGCGCTTCGAGCCGTGGTTTCAGCGCATCCACGATCAAATAAGCATCTTCGCGGCTCGGTTGTTCGACTTCGACCAGCGAAAAGCGACGCGCGAGCGCCGCGTCTGCCAGAACCGCTTTTTGAAATTCTTCCGGCGTGGTCGCGCCGATGCACGGGAGCTCGCCGCGTGAAAACGCGATCTTGAGCTCGGACGCGATTTCGTCGGCGGCTTCACCCACGAACAGCTGATGGATCTCGTCGAAGAAAATCACGACGCGACCTTTGGCGAGCAGCACCTCTTTGCGCAACGCTCCGACGCGCGAAGCGAGCGCGCCGCGCACGCCCGTGCCGGCGATCAGCTCGCTCACCGGGATTTGAATGATCACGCGATCGTCGAGCGAGAGCACATCTTCGGCGCTCGCGATGCGCTGGGCGAGCCCACGCACGATGCTCGTTTTGCCGACGCCCGCGCAGCCGACCAAGCACGGGTTATTGCCTTCGCGCTTTGCGAGCACGTCGAGCGCTTGTTCGATCACGGCGTCGCGCCCCACGACCGGATCGAGCTCACCGCGCGCCGCCGCCAAAGTCAGATTGCGACCGAGCGAAGTCAGCGTCGGGAAACGCTGCGGGTCGAGCTCGAAGCGCTCGAACGGATCCGGCTCTTTCGGCGTAAAGGCCGGCGCTTTTTCGGGCGTGGTGACGCTGCGAGTGAGCGTGATTCGCGGCGGATTCGCAGGCAGCGCCATCACCGGCACGATCACGCCCGCGCCACGCGGTTCCGGCGACGGAGCGGGCGGCGCGTCGTTGGTTTGATTTTTTTTGGGGGGTGGATAGAGCGGCACTTTGATCGCGGTGGGGGCTCTTCGCGGCGCCGGTGCGGGCGCCGGCACTTCACGCACCAACTCACCCG
>DASYCL010000345.1:0-10919 GCA_036500245.1 Polyangiaceae bacterium
AAGAACGCTCGGAATTCATTTCTTTGGCTCGAAGGAGCGCAGTTTGTGCACTAGGCCGGTCAAGTCGGACTCGCTGAATGCCTCGCCGAACGCGGGCATCGCGCTCTTGCCTTTGCGGATGACCGCTTTCAAATCGTCGTCACTGCGGTTCGCTTGGAAGGCCGAGTCGCAGAAGTTGCGCGGCGCGTTCGCGCCGCCTGCGGCGATGCCGCCTTTGCCGTCTATGCCGTGACAGCGCGAGCACACGTTGGCGAAGATGCGTTCAGCGTCTTGGTTCACATCCGCATTTTCCGTCGCGGTCGCGCGGCGACACGCGCTGGCCGCAAACAGCAGCGCGCACACGCTGAGCGCGCGATAAGGCACGCGATCACCCAAAACCCAATTTGCCAATATGCCCAAAACGATAGATCAGTTCGTCGTCGACTGTCGCTCTCAGAAGCATGAAATATCGTATTTTCGGCCGGGTTGCGCGGGACTCGCGCTTGTCGGAAGATGCCGGCCTCATGCGTTTCCGAAGCCCCCATTTGCTACTCGCCACCATCTCGGTCGTATCGCTTGCTGTCGGACTCGTACTCGCCTGCAACAAGGCCGCACCCGAGCCGCCCCCCAGCCCAGAGCCTGCGTCCACTCTAGCCGCGAGCGCGGCTGCTGCGCCGAGCGCGAGCGAAGCCACGCCAGCTGCGAGCGAAGCCGCTGCCGCGCCAACCGCGTCGCAGCCGAACGCGATCCCGGCTCCGCCGGACGTCGCAAAAGCCCCCGCGGACGCGAAGCTCACCGCGAGCGGACTCGCCACCAAAATCCTCACGCCCGGCAAAGGCAAAGATCACCCCGCGCAAGACGATCGCGTCAAAGTCAACTACACGGGCTGGACCACCGACGGCAAAATGTTCGACAGCTCCGTCGCGCGCGGCGAGCCAGCCACGTTCGGCGTCGGCCAAGTGATCCCGGGTTGGACCGAAGCCTTGAAGCTGATGGTCGCCGGCGAAAAGCGCAGACTGTGGATCCCGGGCAAGCTCGCCTACGGCGACAAGCCGCAGATGGGCGGCGCGCCGACCGGTCCGCTCACCTTCGACGTCGAATTGCTCGACATCATGAAGCCCCCGACCGTGCCAGAAGACCTGAAGGCGCCGCCGAAAACCGCAAAAAAGACGGCTTCTGGGCTCTACTACCGCGTGCTCACGCCCGGCAAAGGCAAAGATCATCCAAGCGCGACGAGCCGCGTGACCGTCAATTACTCGGGCTGGACGACGGACGGAAAAATGTTCGACAGCTCGGTCGCGCGCGGCGAACCTGCGACGTTCAGCTTGAACCAAGTGGTCAAAGGTTGGACTGAAGGCGTGCAGCTGATGGTGGTCGGTGAAAAAACCCGCTTCTGGATCCCGGCTGACCTCGCTTACGGCGACAAGCCGTCGCGCCCTGGGGCGCCGTTCGGCCAGCTCGTGTTCGACATCGAGCTCTTGAATATCCAGTGATCGCGCGTCAACGCGCGGGCCCAAACGAAGATGGGGCATGGCTATTTTTGCGCAGCAAGTAGCCATGTCGGAGCTCGACTGTTTCCACGCCGAGCCGCTCGATCAATGGCCGGCTGTTGCTCGCGATCACCATCGTCATCTTCGGGTCATCCCGAAAACGTTCCAGCAAGTCATAGACGAGTCTTCGCGTCGCCGAATCGAGACCCGCGTCCGGATCGTCGAAAAACACGAAATTCGGCTCTAAAACCAGGGCGCGAGCGAGGCTCACGCGCTTTCGTACGCCGAGCGAAAGGTGCGCGGGCAGCGCGTGAAAATCGGTTTGCGCCACGCGTAGCTCGGTCAGCGCAGCGCGAGCGCGGCGATCGATCTCGCGCTCATCGAGCCCGAACACGTCCGCGTGATAACGTAGCGCGAGCGTCACGTTACCGAGCGCGCTCAAATTCGAAAGCAGCCCGCCGCTGTCGAACAGCACGCCGCGCCGCACACCGTGCCGCACGAGATCGCTCGGCGTCGCTACGTGCGGCACTCGCCCGTCGAGCAGCACGCGCCCAGTCGTCGCCGGCACGAGCCCCGCGCACAAAAACAAAAACGTCGATTTGCCGACGCCGTTGTCGCCGGTCACGAGCAAATCACCGCCGCGCGGCACGTGCAAATCCGTATCGCGCAGCACCCACAGCTCGCCGTAGCTGAACGTCGCGCGCTCGAGCACGAGCCCGCTCGCCTGGTCGCTCAGTGCTGTTTCAGGCTCCACCACAGTGAAGCTTACCAGCCTGAGATTTCACCGCCAAATCTCCGAGCAGCACGAAGTTCGCAGAGTATTTTTGGGTTCAGCACAGACGTCGATCGAGCGCACCGGTAACCCGAAAACCGCCGGGTTGCGGGCTACCAGTTTCGTACCCCAAATGCGAACCGCTGAACCCCAGAACTTAGGTGGCGTCCTCCGCGGGCTCTCAGCGTCTTGGCGGTGAATCTCCTCTTCGTCAGTGCATCGGTGGACCGACGAACCAGTAGAAAATCGCCGTCACGAACGTGCTGTACACGACGCCGGTGAGCAGACTCATCATGACGGCGCGGCTGGCTTTTTGAGGGACTTCGGTGGGCGAGCTACGAACTTGCAACCCGTAGTGGCAGCAAAGCCAGCCGACGAGCGTGCCGAGGCCGCTGCCTTTGAGCAAGAATAGACCCAAATCGAAGGGCATCACGCCGCGCGAGATGCCCGAATAAAGGCTGCCCCACGTCGCGTCCGCGGTGATGCGCGCGAGCGTGAAGGCGCCGAAGATCGCGACCACGCTGAAATAGATCATCAAAACGAGCACACTCACGACCGAAGCGACCAGCCGCGGCAACACGATGAACCGCGGCGGATCGATGCCGAGCGACGACAGCGCCAAGACCTCCGAATTGACCTTCATGTTGCCGAGCTCGGTCGCCATCGCGGTGCCCGAACGGCCTGCGACGACGATCGCCGTGATCAGCGGCGCGAGCTCGCGCAGCACGACCGCGACCAGCACTTTGCCGAGCAGCTCGCCGTCGGCGGGTGCCATCAGGTTCGTTTGAATGATCACGCTCGCGCCGAGCAAGAACGCGATGATGCTCACGAGCGAGAGCGCCTGCACGCCCGTGTACATGATCTGCGCCACGATCACGCGGCGCACGGTTTCGCGCGCAGCCAAGCCTGGCGCCCAAAACGACGCGATCGCGTCAGTCAACGTGTGCACCAACTCGTCGGCATCGACGAACCACTGAATCGCGGAGCGGCCGACTGCGCCCAGCCAACCCGCATCCCCGATCTGATCCGTGCGCGGATCGTAAGGCAGAGTGGATCTGAGCCGGGCCATGACCGCTAACTATATCCGTCTCAGTCGGCCGCCGTGAGCGCGGGATAAGGCCCCGCGTTTTTCGCTGAATTACTTGGCTTTCAACGCGGCGAGGCGTTCTTTTGCCGCTTCCAGACCGTCTGTCTGGATCGCGCGCTCGTACATCTGGATCGCCTTCGGCGCCTCGCCGATTTTTTCGTGGATCTCGCCGAGGCGCAAAAACACCTCGGATTTCTTGAGCACCTTCTCGTCGAGCTTCTGCAACAAGAGTGCGCGGAACATCTGCTGTGCCTTCTTGTAGTCGCCGATGTCCATCGCGACTTGGCCGAGCAGCATCAGCACACTGACGTTGCCGGGCTCGATGCGGAAAGCCCTGTCGAGCTCTTCCATCGCTTTTTGGTTTTCGCCGTCCGCGAGGTAGGCCTTGGCCAAGCGGCGGTGAATTTCGCCGAGCTCCTTCGGGCGCTTCGTGCCGTAGCTCTCGATGATTTTGACGAGCACGTCAGCAGCGGCTTTGCCGCGACCGGAGGCGCTGTATTCGTCACACAGGGCGAGCAGGAGCTCGCGATCGTCCGGGCGGAGTTTGCTCGCGCGATCCAGGGTGTCGGCCGCGGCGCTGTGATCGCCGCGCTGCTCGGCGTGGATTTTCGCGGCTTTCTTCAGTAGCGCGACGCCATCTTCGGGAGTCGCGGCGAAATCCGCGTCGCGCGACAAGAGCGCGGCGAGCTTCTCCCACGACTTCATGGCCTCATAGAGCGTGCGCAAGCGCGAGCGAAGCTCGTCGTTCTTTTCGTCTTGAACGAGGCCACGCTCGAGCGCGAGCGCCGCGTTCTCCTGCGAGCCGAGCTTCTGCTGCACGCTCGACAATTCGAGCGCGCGCCTGACCGCTTCGGCTCCCGCGCTGTTCGACAGCAATTGGTCGAGCACCTCGGCCGCTTCCGGCAAGCGATTCTCGGATTGAAGCAAGCGCGCGAGCGCTTCGAGCGCGCCCGAGTGATGCGAATCCCGCGCCAACACCGCGCGATACGTGTTGATCGCGCGATCACGATCGCCGAGCCGCGAGTCGTAGACTTCGCCCAAGCGCACCTGGAAGCTGAGCTCGGCGGCCACGTCGCCGCGCTGCTGGGCGGCTTCGATTTGCGAAGAGAGCAGCTCGGCGAGCTCTTCGTCCCGCTTGGTCTTCTCGTACAATTCGCTCAGCGCGACCACGGCGTCGCCACGACCGGGTTCATCATCGAGCACGGCGCGCAGGAGGTCGATCGCGGTGTCGAGCGCTTGGAAGCGCTCTTCGTTCAGCTTCGCGAGCTCCAGTCGGAGCGCGCTGCGCGCAGCCGGAGATTCGGCGAGCTCGACCAAACGTTCGAGCAAGCGTCCGAGATCTTCGTAACGAGCAGCGGTCGCGTACAAGCCGCGTAGCGCGCTCGCCGCGTCGGTGTCGTTCGGGTCGTCTTCGAACAGCTGCTCGTAAAGCGCGATGGCTTTCGCGGGCTGCTCGAGCTTGTCCCGCGCGATTTCGGCGGCCTTGCGCCGAAGCGAACGCACCGTGGCCGCGTCCGCGCCGAGCTCGCTGCGCTTCACGAGGAGCTCGTACGTTTCCTTGAAATTGCCGGCCGTTTCGCTCACGTTCGTGAGCTCGCTCAAGGCCCACAGGTTCGCGTCGTCGACCGCGAGGAGCTCGCGCAGCACGCTCTCCGCGAGCTCGTTGTCGCCGAGCGTCGTGGCCAGGGCCTTGGCCTGACGGTAGAGATCTTCGCGCCGTTCTTCGTCGAGTTGGAGCTTCGCGCGACGACGCAATGTCGCCGCCAAATCACGTTCGCGGCCCGGCACGCGCTGCAGCGCTTCGATCAGCACCAAGACTTCGTCGCTGTTCGGTTCGAACTCGAGCGCGCGATTGAGCGCAGTCTCGGCCGCGCCGGCATTGCCCACCTTGTCCCGCTGCCAGCCGGCGAGGCGAATGCAAAGCGCCACCGCGGTCTCCGGCATCAGCTCCGAATGTTTGGCGATCGCCGCGTCGAGTGCGCTCGCGGCTCCCCCCCAGTCACCCGTGATCGGCGCCAGACGCTCGAGCTCGTCGAGCAGCATGCTGTCGGTCGGCGCTTCGAGCAGGCCCTGTTGCAACACATGCTGCGCCGCGACCGGATCCTTGCATTCTTCTTCGAGCACACGCGACAAATTGCGGCGCATGTCGACGCGCGCGTCGACCGAATCGGCGTGGCTCACTCGCTTTTCGTAGAGCTTCGCCAAACGGTCGGTGCGGCCGCGCGCGCGGTACACCGACTCGAGCGCTTCGGCGGCTTCTTCGAACAAGTCGTCGAGCTCGGTGAGCTTCTCGAGTTGATCGACCGCGCCCTCGTGATCGGGGGAGCGCTCGAGCGCTTCGCGTAGCGACAAAAGCCCGCGCGAAGGCTCCTTGAAGCTTTGGATTTGGAGCACAGCGAGGCGGAAATAAAGCTCGGCTTGGGTTTGTCCGGAGCTCTCCGCGGCCACGCGGCGCTCGAGAATTTCCGCGACTTTGTCTTCGTCTTTGAGCCGCGTGTACAAACGATCGAGCGCCTCGAGCAGCTCCGGTCTGTCGCCCGCTTGCTCGACCGCGCGCGAATAGGCTTCGACCGCGCGCTCGTCGTTCTTCAGCTGCTCCTCGGCGACGCGGCCGAGACGCACGTACAAGTCCTGTGCCACTTCCGGATCGAACGTCGATTGCGCGCGCTCGCCGAGCGTGTCGGCGTAGCGCCTCCAACCGTTGGTCGCGCCGGCCAAGCGCTCGATGTCGCGATGCAGCTCGGGCGCTTCGGGCCGCTCCGAGAGCGCTCGCAAGAGCGCGCCTGCTGCTTCCGTTTGCCGGCCGAGCCGCGTCTCGAGCACCTCGGCGATCGTGATCAGTGTCTGCATGCGCTGCTCGGGCTCGGTCTCGACGGTGAGCCGCATTTCGAGCACGCTCACCAAGTCTTCCCAGCGCTCGGTGCGGCGCAACACGGGCACCAAAATTTCGGCCACGGTGTGCCGCAGATCCTCGTGGGATTCGCCGATCGCGCGCACCGCAGCGATCGACTCGCTGTCATTCGGCGCGTCTTCGAGCGCGAGGCGCTGGGCTTCGAGCGCATCTTCGTAGCTCTCGAGCTTGGCAGCGAGGATGGTGCCGATCTCTTTGCGCAGGCGCGCGCGCTCTTCGGGCGCAGCAGCGGTGCTCGCTTCCAGCCTCAAGTTGTCGAGCAGCTCCGGCCACATCGACTCGATGCGGTAGAGCCGATTCAGCGAGGCGAGCACGCCGGAATCACCGGGCCGCACCGCCAACGCTTGGCCGAGCACTTCGATCGATCGCGCGCGATCCGAGAGCTCCTTCTCGTAGACCGCAGCCGCGCTGATCAAGAGCGTGTACTTCAGATCCGCGTCGTCTTCGCTGGAGAGCTCGACGCGTTGCACGTAAAGTTCCACGAGCCGCTTCGGGTCGTGTTTGGCTTCGTACAACTCGGTCAAGCAATCGACGGTGAAGGCGCTCTCGGGATCGAGCTCCAGCGCGCGCTCGTAAGCGACGATCGCGCCCTCGGAGTCGTCGAGCATGTCGCGCTTGGCCTCACCGACGCGGCGCCACACGCTCGCGCGTTCGCCGTCGTCCAAGAGCAGATCGGCTTTGTCGGTCAAGACGCGCACGAGCGTCGGCCAATCGCTGAGCAAGGTGGCAAGCTGCTCCATCTTCTCGAGCGGATCGAGATCGGACGGATCGGCTTCGTGGATTTTGCCGTAAGCCGCCAGCGCGCGGCGCGGGTCATCGCGCTTTTCGTTGTGCACGCGCGCGAGCACGCTCAAAATCTCGCGCTTGCTGCCGAGGCCGGGATGCTCCGCGAGTACGGCGTCGTAAGTCTCGGCCAGGCGATCCCATTCGCCGGTCGCTTCGCTCAAGCGCTCGTAGTCCGCGCGCGCCCCCGAATCTTCGGGATCGAGCTTGAGCGCCGCTTCGAACGCACGCCGCGCGCGCGCCAGATCGCCGCCCCGTCGCTCCCACAGCTCCGCCGTTTCCCGCAAAACTGCGACTTTTTCCGAAGCATCTTGCGCGAGCGCGAAGCGATCCTCGTTCAAGGTGATCTGGCGTCGCCAATCGTCGAGCGATTCGTAGATCGGGCGCAGGATGTCGACCACGCGCTGGCGTTGCTCGTCGTTCTTGCGCAAGGCTTCGAGCTCCGCGATCGCCTCGGGGTGGGCCGGCAATTCGCGCGTGATTTCTTCGAGCTGATCGACCGCGCGATCCGTTTGCCCGAGTTTGATTTGCAGCCGCGAGAGCGCGAGCCGGTGCACCGCGCCGTCGGACACGTTCTTGGCCGACTCCGCGCGACGCAGGTAGAGCTCGGACAAGTCGTCCCAGCGCTCACGCTCGCGATAGAGGTCGGTCAATGCGTCGAGCGCGCGCACGTCACTGTCGTCCACGTCCAGCACTTGGCGATAGGTTTCGATCGCGTCGTCGGGCCGACCGAGCTCGCTCTTTTGCAGGCTGGCCATGGTGTGCAACGCGGCGAGCCTTTCTGCCGGATCGAAGCGATGGTCCAGCGCTTCGCGATACAGCGCGACGCGCTCGTCATGTCGCGCGGTGCGCACCAAGATTGCGTCGATCGCGCCGAAAAGGTCCTTATTTTCCGGCTCGAACGCCAGCGCGCGGCGGTAAAACACGAGCGCGCGATCCAATTCGCCGAGCGAGGTGAACAGCTCGCCGGTGCGGCGCGCGAGCTTGACCGTCGCGTCGTCTTCGTTGTCGATCTTCTCGAGCTCGCCGGCGTAAATGTCGGCTAAGCGCCGCTCGGCACCGGCGACTTTGGCGAGTCGCTCGAGCTCGGAAATGATCGAAGCATCCGAGAGCTCGTCCTTCAAGAGTTCCGCGATGGTGTCGAGCGCCGCGCGATAGTCTTCCTTTTGCTCCTCGTACAACTTGGCGAGCCGCAGCAAGAGGTCGCGCCGCTCGTCTTGATCGCCCGCGTGCGCCAAGCGCGCGCGGATCGCGTCCATCACGCGACCGAAATCGGAGCGCATCAGGTACACGGGTTCGAGCAGGGCGGCCGCGCGCGCCCGATGTTCGGGCTCGGTCGCTTCGGCCAAGATCCCCTCTAGCTCGGCGATCACCCCGACGTGTTGCTTGTCGCTCGAGAGCGCGGCATCGAGCTCGTCGAAGGCGCGCCCGAGATCATGCTGATGCCGAGCCGCGACGCGCGCGATATTCACGTGTAAATCGGCCGCATTGCCGATTTTCGCGTCGAGCTGCCGCTCGTACAGCGAGATCAATTCGCCCCACTGCGATACAGCGGTGTAGAGGTTCTCGAGCGCGCTCACCGCGGCGGGATCGAGGCCCAGCTCCAGGATGCTTTCGTAGACCTCGATCGCGCGGGGCTTGTTGTCGAGCACCTCGGCGAGCAGGCGCGCGCGCCGGAACAAGAGCTGCTTCCGCTCGTCGTCCGTTTCGGCGACTTCCACGCGGCGCTCCAGGATTTCGAGTAAATTCTGCGCGTCGCCCGTCTCCTCATACAAGGATTCGAGCGCGCCGAGCGCCTTCTTGTCGTCCGCGCGTTGCTCGAGTGCCTTCTTGTAGTAGTCGCGCGCGAGCTCACGATCGGCAAGCTGGTGGCGCGCCAGATCGGCGATCTTCAAGGTCACCGCGAGCTGCACTTCGCCGTCGAAGATCTCGGGCACGACGTCGCAGAGCAGCTTCACGTATTCGGCTTGTTTGCCGGTCGCGCCGGACAAACGCTCGAGGTGCGCGAACCACGGCTCCAGATCCGCGTGACCGACGGCCACGCGCACCGCGCGCTCCGCGTAGCCGAACGCGCGCTTCGAGTCGTCGAGCTTCGTCTCTGCGACGCGCATCGCGGCTTCGAGCCCGGAGATCTTGTCGAGCGCGTCCTCGCCCGTCGACACTTCGATCTCGAGCACGCGAAGCAGGTGCTCGAAGTCCGATTCGGATTCGTAAATCGGGTGCAAGATCTGCGCAGCTTCGCCGCGCGAAGGCGGCTCTTCCGAGTCGAGCAAGCGCTCGAGCGCGGCGCGACTCGGCGCGTGCTTCGCGTCGATGCCGAGCGCGCGTCGATAGACCTCGAGTGCACCCGGCACATCGCTCAAGTGCTCGCGCTTGAGATCGCCGAGCTGCGCTAGAAGCTCGAGCCGCTCGCGATCGTTCTCGGCGATGTCGAGATGACGTTCGAGCGTCTCGCTCAGCTCGTCCCAGCGGCTCGCGCTCGCGAACAGCGCTTCGAGCGCGCGCAGCGACTCACCGCGCGGGCCGAACTCGGAGGTCAGCGCCTGATAAGCGTCGATCGCTTCCGGCACCGCTTCGAGCTTCTTCCACAGTGTCTCGGCAGAGCGCGTCATGAGCATGCGGCGCAGCTCGCCATCCGAGCTCACCTCGCGGCGGCGCTCGAGAACTTCGACGAGCTCGCGGTGACGCTCGGTCAGTTCGTACAAACGATCGAGCGCGGCGAGCGCGGTCTCGTCGTCCGGATTTTCTTCGACCCGTGCTTTCCAGGCGTTGATCGCACCGTCGTTGTCGCCGAGTACGCTTTGGCACAAATCGCCGAGGCGGCCGAAGAGCTCGCGGCGCACCGCGCCGTCCTGCTCGAGCTTGACCTGTGCGCGCAGCATTTCGGCAAGCTTCGCGTTCTCGCCGGCACCGATGTAAATGCGCTCGAGCGCGCGTGCCGCGGGCAAAACCAAATCGGCATCGGCTTCGTCGAGCGTGAGCACGCGGCGGTAGACGCGTTCCGCGCGCTCGCGATCGTTCAACAGATCTTCGCAGATGCTCGCCACCTGCATCAGAATTTCGCCACGCACGGTCGGTGTGTCGGCGCGCTCGGCCGCCGCCGTCAAAACCTCCGCCACGCGCTCGTGCGCGGACAAGCGTTTGCCGATTTCGAGCAGGCGCTTGCGCGCGTCCAAGTCCAGCGGATCCGCGGGCACGAGTAACGCGAGGGTGTTGAGCGCCCCGTCGTCGTCGTGCAGCCGATCGTCGCGCAACGTCGCGATGCGGCGTAGCAGCTCGCGCCGCTCATCGTTCGACGGATCCGCGCCGAAGCTCTCGAGTCGAATTTCGAGCACGCGCACGAGATCGCGAATTTCGTCGCGCGTCTCGTACACCGTCTCGAGCATGCGCGCCGCGCGCGCGCGGAGGCCACCGATTTCGAGCATGCGCTCGGCCAGCTCGCGCGCTTGGTAATCGTTGAGGCGTTCGCGCAGCACGTCTTCCACGTGCACGATTGCTTTGTCCGGCTCGTGCAAATCCAAATCGAGCTTGGCTAGGCGCAACTTGAGTTCGAAGGCTTCATCCCCGACCGCGGTTTCGAGCCGTTTTTCGAGCAACGCGGCGAGCTCTTTGTCCTTACCCTGACGCACGTACAAGCGATCGAGCGCGCGGATCGAGACATCGTGCAGCGGATCGACCTCGAGGATGCGCTCGTAGTAGCGCGTGGCTTTTTGGATGTCCTCGATGATCTCTTCGCAGATCAGCGCCACTTCGACCAGCATTTCGGCGCGGCGATGCGGGTCGCTGGTCGCGCTCGAAGCGCGGTCGTACAGCGCCTCGAGCTCGCTCCAGCGCTCGGCTGCGGTGAGGATGTCCTTCAGGCGCTGAAACGCGGCTTCGTTACCGGGCGAGAGTGTG
>DASYCL010000346.1:0-6053 GCA_036500245.1 Polyangiaceae bacterium
CTCACGATGAAAGAAGTGGCTCAGCCGGCGCGCGTCGCGCTCACCGGCCGCACCGCGAGCCCGCCGCTGTTCGACGTCATGGCCGTGCTCGGCAAAGAGCGCACTGTCGCGCGGCTCGCCCACGGCGCGCAAATCGCGCAAGCCGGCTGAGATTCGCATGCCTTCGCCCATTGCAGGAGTCGCGGGGCGGGTGCCGCTCTTGCACTTGCCGACGACGCACCTCGCGCACCTGTCGTGGTTCGACTCGTTCATGGGCTACCCGCCGATCAAGGCGATTTTGCCCTTGCCGATCATCGCGGCGATCGCGCCGCTGGTGTGGCTCTTCTTCCGCGACACCTGGCAATTGCTCGACACGGAAGCCGAGCAATCAAGGAGCGAGCGCGGGCTCGACTATCGCAGGCCCGCAGCCTGCCTCTTGATCGTCGCGCTGGTGCTGACTCTGCAGGAATATTACGGCGGGCGCGCGTTCTACGACCTGTGGCTGAGGCCGTGGCTCACCGAGCTCGAAGCGCATGGTCACACCCGGATTCATCTCGCGAAATACGACGAGTACTACAGCTACTGCTGGTGGGTCGCCTCGCGCGTGACCGGCTACGTGCTGATCCCCTTCCCGCTCTGGAAGCTGCTTTTCCCCGAAGACAGCCTGCTCGATTTCGGCCTACGCGGCCGCGGCTTCACTAAGCACATCTGGATTTATGGGCTCTGCCTAGCCGTTGTGGTGCCCGCGATGCTGATCGTTTCGTCCCAGCCCGACTTCGGCGGCTACTACCCATTTTACAAGCTCGCTTCCCGCAGCTGGTTCGATCTCGCCATTTGGGAAGGCATCTACTTCCTGCAGTTTCTCGCGCTCGAGCTATTTTTTCGCGGCTGGATTTTGGGCGCGCTCCGGCGCTCCTTCGGCGCCGGAGCCATTTTCATGATGGCTGTGCCGTACTGCATGATTCACTACGGAAAACCGTACCTGGAAGCGAACGGCGCGATCGTCGCCGGCATCGTGCTCGGCTCGCTCGCGATGCGCACCCGCAGCATCTACGCGGGCTTCCTCGTCCACATCACGGTCGCGTTTTCCATGGACTTTCTGGCGCTGTGGCATCGGGGGGCTTTGCCCAAGGTGTTCTGGAATTGACGGTCCTCTGGGGCTTTAGGGCGTTGCCTCGGCCCTGAGCGAGCTTCAGCTCTTGGCCGCTCGCGCTTCAGGAAGCGCGACTGGCGCCTGTCCGGTCAGATTTCTAGTTGGGGTGTGCCTGCTCGCCAAAACCGTGATCAGCCAGGCGAATCAGGAGCTTTGTATTATTTCCGGGCATCTGACTGAAAGCCTTCGCGCGCGCTCGGGCGCGAAGAGAGCGAAGAGACGACAAGAACTGATCAACACGCGGAGCTGATTCACCGAGCCCGCGTCGGTGACTGACCCACCCCAAAACGGCACGCAAGCTCAGTGCGGCACCGACTCGTCACACTCCCTTTCAACATCGCGCGTCGCGGCCGCACTTTCGATCCCCCGGCGCGGCGTTCCCGGTTATATTCCGGCCAACCAAACACACATGGCACAACACGTCAGCTCCTCGCCCCTGCCCCCCGATGCCGACGGAAACCGGCGCGCGCAATCCGAGCACTCGCAACTCGAAAACGGGCGCGGCGAATGGTCGACCGATAGAAGCACTCAGCGCTACCAAATCCTAGGTTGGGGGGCGCCGTACTTTCACGTCAACGCGCGCGGCCATGTCGAAGTCACGCCCGATCCCGAGCGCAGCAAAACGATCAACCTGTTCGAGCTAACGCAAGACTTGAAAGCGCGCGGCCTCGAGCTACCGCTCTTGATCCGCTTCCCCGATATCGTCGGGGATCGCATTCGTCGCATCAACGAAGCGTTTCAAAAAGCGATCGCCGAATACGAGTACCCGGGTACCTATCGCGGCGTGTTCCCGGTCAAGGTGAACCAGCAGCGCCACTTGGTCGAAGAAGTCGTCTCGAGCGGCCGGCAATGGAACTTCGGGCTCGAAGCAGGCTCGAAACCCGAGCTTTTGATCACGCTCGCGGCGATGCAAGACGTGGGCGGCCTCATCATCTGTAACGGCTACAAAGACCAGAGCTACATCGAAACCGCGCTCCTCGCCCAGAAGTTCGACAAGACCGTGATCGTGGTGCTCGAGCGCTTGGAAGAGCTCGACATCGTGTTCAGGGCCTTCGACAAATTGCAAATCCGCCCGATCCTCGGCGTGCGCGCCAAGCTCACCACGAAGGGCGTCGGCCGCTGGAAGGACTCGGCGGGCGACCGCGCCAAGTTCGGCCTCACCACTTCCGAGATCATCGAAGTCGTGGATCGCTTGACCGAGCGCAACATGCTCGATTGCCTGCAGCTGCTCCACTTTCACATCGGCAGCCAAATTTCGAGCATCATCCCGATCAAAAACGCGATGCAAGAAGCATCGAATATTTACGTCGAGCTCGCGAAAATGGGCTGCTGCATGGGCTACATCGACGTGGGCGGGGGTCTCGCCGTCGACTACGACGGCTCCAAGACCGATTTCCACGCTTCCAAGAACTATCAGCTCGAAGAATACGCCGCGGACGTCGTCTCCCACGTGCAAGCCGCTTGCGCCAAAGCGGACGTACCCGTGCCGACGATCGTGAGCGAAAGCGGCCGTGCGATCGCCGCGCACCACTCGGTGCTGGTGTTCGAAGTGGTCGGCGCGAACGAAGTGCGCTTCGGCGACCCGGTCGAGCCCAAACCCGAAGCCCATCGCTTGCTGAAAGAGCTCTTCGACACGTACTGCGGCATTCAGCCGAAGAACGTGCAGGAGAGCTATCACGACGCAAGCCAGGCCAAAGAAGAGGCGCAAAGCCTGTTCAAGTACGGCTATTTGGGTCTACGCGAGCGAGCGCAAGTCGAGCGCCTGTATTGGAACTGCTGCGAGAAAATCCATCACACGCTCCGCCGCCTGAAGTTCGTGCCCGAGGAGCTGCAGCACCTCGAGCAGAACATGTCTGCCATCTACTACTGCAATTTCTCGCTGTTTCAGTCGGCGCCGGACATCTGGGCGATCGATCACTTGTTCCCGATCATGCCGATTCATCGGCTCGATCAAGAACCGACCGTGCCGGCCAAGCTCGCCGATCTCACCTGCGACAGCGACGGCATCATCGACCACTTCATCGACGTGGAAGACGTGAAAGGCTCGCTCGATCTGCACCGCTTCGACGACAAAGAGCCGTACTACCTCGGCATGTTCCTGAACGGCGCGTACCAGGAAATCCTCGGCGATCTGCACAATCTCTTCGGCGACACGCACGCCGTGCACATCGCGCTCAGCAGCGAAGGCGACGGCTACTCGGTGCGCCACGTGATCAAAGGGGACAGCGTGACGGACGTGCTCCGCTACGTGGAATACGTGCCCGAAAACATGATCGAAGCCGTGCGCCGCCAAGCCGAGCGCGCCACCAGCGCGGGCCGTCTGACGAACGAGCAAATGCGCACACTGATGCAGCACTACGAAGAATCGTTGCGCAGCTACACGTATCTGACTGGGGATGACTGAGCCTGGGTTCGTTTTCTAACCAGTCGTCACTTCTCTCTCTTCTTCGCTCTCTTTTCTCTTCGCTCTCTTTCCGCGCCGGGCGCGCGCGTACCTGACCATTCATCACATCTCTTCTCCCTTTTCGCGCCGAGGCGCACGCGAAGGCTGGCAGCCGAATGCCCGGAAATAAAACAAAGCCAGCAGCGTCGCGTGGCTGATCGCGGATTAGGAAAGCAGGGCGGCCACGTTAGAACTGACCGACGCGCTTCGTGACACCCGAAGGGGTGAACAGGCGCCAGCCGCGTCACTAGAAGCGCGAGCGACCAAGCGCTAATTCCCGCGCAGGGCCCAAAACATGCCCAAGGCGTGGCGAACGTCGGATTCATTTGGTTTTGATGGTCACGCGCCGCGGCGCGTTGCGGCATAGCCTTCGGCGGCGTGCTGCGGCGCTTTCGGGAGAACCGGAATGCGCCGGCCTCGTGGCGCGTTTGTTGGACGTCGCTCGACCCTTTTCGGTACCATTCGTTTCAGTATGAAAAAAGCGCCCCATTTGTCACCGCTGCCGCCGGCATCGCGCAAAACCCGCATGCTGCTCGCAGGCGTGGGCGGCCTCGCGATTTCCACCGTCGCCGGCACGGGCCACGCGGACATCTATAAGCAAGTCGGTGCGGACGGCGTGATCAGCTTCAGCAACACGCCCGCGCACGGCTCGAAGCTCTATGCCGCCGACCACAAAGCGCCCGTATTCATGCCGAGTGACGACTCGCCGGAGCGCTTCAGCCGCTACGACGAGTACATCCGCCAAGCCGCGACGCTGTATCAAATCCCGGAAGAGCTCGTGCGCGCGGTAATCCGCGTGGAGAGCGACTACGATCCGCGAGCGGTGTCGCCCGCGAACGCGCGCGGCTTGATGCAACTCGTGCCCGAAACCGCCGAGCGCATGATGGTGACGGACTCATTCGATCCGCGACAGAACATCTTTGGCGGTGTGCGCTACCTGCGCGTGCTTGCGAATCTGTTCAACGGGGACATCGAGCTCACGATCGCGGCGTACAACGCGGGCGAGAACGCGGTCATTCGCTACGGTGGCATTCCGCCGTTTCAAGAAACAGAAGACTACGTGGTGAAAGTGCTCGCCAACTATCGCCAGTATCGAAAGCAGAGCAGTCTGTAACGCTACGACTTCTTGAGCGACGGTTTGCGGACAGCGCGCTTGCCGTCACCATAGAGCGCGAGCGCACCCTCGAGCTCCTCGCGCACGCGCTCGGCCAAATCTTCCGGCTCGACCACTTTCGCGCGCGCGCCCCACTCGAGGACCCAAGATACGACTTGGTTGAGGTTGCCCACGGTCATCGACAAGCGCACGCCACCGCCGGCGATCCCGGCGAGCTTTTGCGAATGGTGCACCTTGCGCATGCGCACGTATTCGGCGGCCTTGGCGTCGAAGTCGATCACGACTTTGTGCGGCTTCGGGTCGCGCCAAATCCCGAATTCACCCTGGAAATATTGGTCGATTTGAAAATCCGCCGGCAGCTCGAAGCGGTCGGTGGTGGCGCACTCGGTGTCGCGCATGCGGTCAAGCACGAACGTGCGCACGTCCCCTTTGCCGACGTGAAAGCCGACCGTATAAATCGAATCCCGATGCAGCACGAGCGCGTACGGGTGGATCGTGATCCGCTCTTCGTCGGCCTTGAGCGCGCTCTTGTACGAGAGCCGCAGTGGCCGCAAATCCGAGACAGCTTGAAATAGATCGTCGAGCTCTTCGGTCTTCTCCGCGTAGTTTTTCGGCGCGTGCGGTAAGTACAAGAATCGATCTTCGAGCCGCGCGTCGGCCAAGCCTGCGTTGGGGCCGCGACCGGGCCGCTGCGCAAAGGCGAGCAATTTGCCGACAGCGAGATCGATCTCTTCGAATAGCGCGGAGCCGCGCATCGGCTCGAACAGCCGGCGCGCGGCGAGCAGCGCATACGCCTGCGTGCGGCGCAATTCGACTTTTCTCGGCACCTCGCCCGAACGCACCTTCCAAAGCAGCGGACCGCCGCCGCGCGAGGTTACGCTTTCGAGATCGTAGTCGCGCTCGATCTCTTTCAAGTAACGACGCATCGAGCGCACCGTGACGCCGAGCGCGTCCGCCAGATCGTAGAGCGAGATCCCGCGCGGGTGCTTCTCCAAGATCTCGCGCAGCCGATCCAACCGGCGATGCTGCGTGAATTTGCCCTTCGGTCTGCCGCGCGCGCGTTCCACGATGCGACGTGAAAGTAGTACGGTACCCGAGGCGATGAAAGGCTCATTCAATCCACTGTCGATCATCCGCGACAAGCGTGACGGCCGCGTCCACTCGCCCGTCGAGATCGCGCGATTCATCGAGGAATTCACGGCCGGCAACGTCGCTGATTACCAGATGAGCGCGTGGCTGATGGCCAGCTTTCTGCGCGGCTTGAACGACGAAGAAACGGTCGCGCTCACCGACGCCATGCTCCGTTCCGGCAAAGTACTCGCGCTACCTTCGGTCAAAGCGGCGAAAATCGACAAGCACTCGAC
>DASYCL010000347.1:0-3032 GCA_036500245.1 Polyangiaceae bacterium
GGCGGCCACGTTAGAACTGACCGAACAGGCGCCCGTCGCGTCGCTCGACGAGCGGCCACACGCTGTGCAAGCGCAGGGCCAAAAAAACATCCCAACGATCTGGGAACTCGCTCGCGTTCAACGACCCGACGCGTGAGCGACGGCCGCGCTCAGCTGCGCGGGTTCTACGGGCTTCGCTACGTGCGCTTGGAAGCCCGCAGCAAGCGCCTTGGCGACGTCTTGTCGCGACGCGTAGGCCGTGACGGCGACTGCGGGTAAATCCTGATTCGATTCGCGCACGCGTTTAAGCAAGGCAAAACCGTCGCCGTCCGGCAAACCGATGTCCGACACGAGGACATCCGGCCGGCGATTTTTCACTGACTCGAGCGCCGCTGCGGCGGTGCCGACCGCGGTCACTTCGGCGCCAAAACGGCGCAGCATCATCTGCATCAAATCGCAGCCATCCGGATCGTCCTCGACGAGCAGTGCGTAGATGCCCGCGAGCGCGGTCTGACTACTTGGCTGATCCTCAGCGGATGCGGATTGCTGCTCGCTCGCCGCTTCGGACGTGCTGGCGCCGCGGAGCGGCAACGTGACGACGATCTGCGCGCCCTTGCCCAAGCCCTCGCTGTGCGCAGCCACCGTCCCGCCGTGAAGATCGACCAAGTGCTTCACGATCGCTAGCCCGAGCCCGAGGCCGCGTTGCGCGCGCTGAGGATTATTCGCAGCTTGCTTGAAGCGATCGAACATGACCGGCAAAAATTCGGGCGGAATTCCGGGCCCGTCATCGCGCACTTCGAGTCGTGCGCTGCTGCCGTTTTCGACCGTGAGCAAGAGCTCTACATGGCCGCCCCGCGGTGTGAATTTGAGCGCATTGCCCAAGATATTTCCGACCACTTGCTGAAGTCGCGTCGCATCCCCGAGCATGCCGAGCGCTTGCTGCGGGAGGTCCGAGCTGAGTTCGATGCCGTTTTCGACCGCGACCGGGCGCGCGGCGTCGAGCGCGGCCTCGACGATGGTCTTGAGATCCAGCGGGCCTTCGTCCACGTGAAGGTTGCCCGAGACGACGCGCGATACGTCGAGCAGATCCGCGACCAGCTGCGCCAAGGCACGGCCGTTGCGTTCGATCGTGTCGACCGCGCGCTGCTCGGTTTCTTGGGTCAGACCGCCGCTGCGCAGCATCTGCCCCCAACCAACGATCGCGTTCAGCGGTGTGCGCAGCTCGTGCGACACGGTGGCGAGGAACATGTCTTTCGCGCGGTTCGCTTCCTGCAATTTCGCGCGCTCGCTCTGCGCAAGCTCGTAGAGCCCGACGTTGTCGAGCGCCGTCGCCATGCGACCCGCGACGTCACGTGCGAGCTCGATGTCCGAGGTCGAGTAAGTTCGTTCGGGATCGCGATTCAAAAATACCAAGCTCCCGAACACGCGCTCGCGGATCAAAAGCGGCAAGCACATGTACGAAGACACACCGAGCTCGTGCAAAAACCAGATGTGTTCGCCGGCGCTTTGCGGTCCGGATTGCGCCAAGATCCCCTCGACGTTCTCGTAGATTTCGGGCACGCCGTCGAAGCACACGGTCGATGGCCCCAAATCGAAGCGCGGATCGTCGAGCTTGAAATCGGTCAGTAAACTGGCGGTCGCGCGCTTCGAGACTTTTTCGTCCACGCGGAGATCCAAGAGTGCGGCGTCTCCGAGCACGGGCAGTGTCGCGGCCAGGACTTCATCGAGGCCGTGGCTGCGATCGGTCAGTTCGCCGAGCCGGCGAGTGAGCCCAGCCAACATTTGCAACGCGCGGCCCGCGCGCTTGTTCGCGTCGATGTCCGTGCTGGTGCCGACCCAGGCGGTGATCGCGCCAGACGCGTCTCGCTCCGGCAGCATGCGCACGAGATGCCAGCGGAAGCGCCGCTCTTTCACGTTACCGAAGCGGAATTCGGCTTCCCAGCCGCGCTCTTCGGCGATCGAACCCGAGAAATCGCGCTGAAATTCGCCGTATTCGCCGGGGTGCACGATCGTCTTCCAAGCGAGTGGTTCGCTTTCGGTGAGGCCGGCGCATTCGAACCAGCGACGATTGCCATAGCGAAGGTCGCCCTTTTCGTCGAGCGTCCACACGATTTGCGGCATCGACTCGGCGAGCATCGTGTAGCGGTGCTCGCTGAAGCGCTTGTAGTCGGCGAGCTCGCGTTCGGTCGCGCGACGCAGCTCTTCGGACTGTAGACGAATGATTTGCGTCTTCTGATGCAGCTCGATGAAGACCGCGACCTTGCTGCGCAAAATCTCGGGCTCGATCGGCTTCAAAATGTAGTCGACAGCGCCGACGCTGTAAGCGCGCGCAATCAGCCGTTGGTCACGGTGAATCGCGGTCAGAAAAATGATCGGCACGGCGCGGGATTTTTCGCGCGACCGGATCAGCTCGGCGACCTCATAGCCGTCCAGCACCGGCATCTGCACATCCAACAAAACCAGCGCAAATTCTTCGCGCAAGAGGTGACGCAAGGCCTCCTTGCCCGAGCTCGCTTGCACGACTTCCTGACCCAATGGTTCGAGCATTGCGCTCAACGCCAAGAGATTCTTCGGCTGATCGTCGACCAACAAGATCTTCGACGGCGGCACCGCTGGAAGGGCGACCGGCGGAGCCAGCGCGAGACTTGCGCTATCTTGGCTCATGCTGCTCCCGCTTCAATCGAACGCGTGACGAGCTCCGCCGCGATCTGCTCGAGGCCGAGCACGCGATCGGCCAGCACGTGTTTCATCGCGTGCTTGGGCATGAACCTGCTCTCCGCCGAATTCGGATCTTGCACGATCACATAGCCGCCGCGCTGCTTGATTTCCTGCAGCCCACGCGTGCCGTCTTGGTTCGCGCCGGTGAGCAGCACGCCAATCACGCCGCTGCCGTACGAATACGCGGCGGACTCGAACAGCACGTCGATCGATGGGCGGCTGTAAGCCACCGGTTCTTCGGTCGACAGCGCGATCGAATTTTGCTCGACGAGCAAGTGATAGTCCGGCGGCCCGAGATAAACGCCGGGGCTCGTGAGCGGCTCTTTGTCTTCGGC
>DASYCL010000348.1:0-2753 GCA_036500245.1 Polyangiaceae bacterium
AGCTGAGCTGACGTTGCTCGCAGCGGGCGCGCCGAGCGGGCTCAGCCTGCGCGCATTTGCCGCGCCAGGCAAAGCGGCGTTGCATCTCGATCAAGGCAAGCCCGAACCGGGCGACAACATCGGTCTTTTGATCCGCGAACAGCAGTCGGGCAAAACGCTCGCCTATGTGCCAGCGGTCGGTGCCAATTCGCCGACGGTGATCGCCGCCACGCGCGGCGCCGATGCCGTATTTTTCGACGGCACATTTTGGTCGAGCGACGAACTGATCCGGCTCGGTGCTTCCGAGCGGCGCGCCGAAGACATGGCGCACTGGCCAATCGGCGGTCGCGAGGGCAGTTTGCGGTTCTTGGCCGGGCTTTGCGCGAAGCGTCGCGTGCTCATTCACATCAACAACACGAACCCGATGCTGCGCGAAGATTCGCCGGAATTCGCTGAAGTGCGCGCCGCCGGCGTGGAAGTGGCGTTCGACGGCATGGAGTTTTCGCTGTGACCGAGCGCGCGCCGCTGCCACGCGACGAATTCGTCGAATGGTTGCGCCGCGAAGGCGCGAGCCGCTATCACGATCATCATCGCGTCCACGCGCTGATGCACGCTGGCAAGCTGACGAAGCCCGAGCTCCAGCAATGGGTGCTCAACCGCTACTACTATCAAACCCGAATCCCGATCAAAGACGCGCTGATCCTGTCGAAATCCGAAGATCCCGCGTTTCGCCGCGCTTGGATCCGCAGGATCGTCGATCACGACGGAGACGCGGACGGCGAGGGTGGACTCGCACTCTGGCTACGGCTTGCCGAGGGCGTCGGCCTTCCGCGCGAAGAGGTGCGAGGGCTCGCTTCGGTGCTGCCCGGCGTGAAGTTCGCTTGCGACGCCTATGTCACGTTGGTGCGTGAGCGCAGCTTGGTCGAAGCCGTAGCTTCGTCTTTGACCGAGTTTTTCGCGCCAGATTTGATGAGCAAGCGGATCGAGGCTTGGGAAAAACATTACCCATGGGTCGATTCGGAGATGCTCGCTTACTTTCGTTCGCGTGTGCCGCGCGCGCGTCGCGATTCGGAGGAAGCGATCGAATTCGTGGTTCAGCACGCGAAGACTTACGAATTGCAGACGCGCTGTGTCTCCGCGTTGATTCGCAAGACCGAGATCTTGTGGCACCTGCTCGACTGCGTGGAGGCCGCGTACGTGCCGAAAACCGCGGAGGGCGAGTGACGTCGAGCGCCGACAGCCTCGAGCTCTCACTGCGACCGAAGCTCGCGCCGAAGACCAAGCTGCGGCTCGATCCCAAGACCGGCAAATATATCCTGCTTTACCCGGAAAAAGGCCTGCTCCTGAATCCGACCGGCGCGGCGATTTTGAAGCTTTGCACCGGCGAGTACACGCTCGCGGCGATCATCGAGACGCTCGCGGCCGAGTTCAAAGCCGAGCCCGGCGCGCTCGACGGCGAAGTCTGCACGTTCGTCAAAGGTCTGCTCGATCGCGGGCTGATTCAGGTCGAACCGTGAGCGACGCCGACTCGAGCGAAGATCGACTCTATACGCTGATCGCCGAGCTCACTTATCTCTGCCCGCTACGCTGTGTGTATTGCTCGAATCCGACGGATCTGTCCGCGCATCCGGATCGTCTCAATACCGAAGATTGGCTGCGCGTGTTTCGGCAAGCCGCCGAGCTCGGCGCGTTGCAGCTGAATTTGAGCGGCGGCGAGCCGCTCTTGCGCAAAGATCTGGAAGCGCTGGTCGAAGGCGCGCACGCGCTCGATTTCTATACGAACTTGATCACGAGCGGCATGCCGCTGACGCGCGAACGCCTCGCTCGCCTCAAGGCGCTCGGGCTTTCGAGCGTACAAGTTTCGATCCAAGACGCGAATGCGAACGATTCCGAGCGCATCGCGGGGCGCGCTTCGTTCGCACAAAAGCTCGAGGTCGCGCGGTGGGTGAAAGAGCTGGGGTTGCCGTTGACGGTGAACATGGTGCTGCACCGCCAGAATCTCGGCCGCGTAGCGGAGTTGATCGCGCTTGCCGAAAGGCTCGGTGCCGATCGCATCGAGCTTGCGAACACGCAGTATCTCGCGTGGGCGCTCGAAAACCGCGCCGCGCTCTTGCCGAGCCGCGCAGAGCTCGACGCTGCGCGCGAAATCGCCCGCGCTGCGCGCGAGCGTTTGAAGGGCAAAATCGAGCTTCTGTTCGTGCTGCCGGACTACTATTCGGATCGGCCGAAGGCGTGCATGAGCGGTTGGGCCAAGCGCTACTTGCTCGTTACTCCCGACGGGCTGGCGTTACCGTGTCATCTCGCGCACACGATTTCGGGGCTAACCTTCGATAGCGTTCAGCAGCGCTCGCTCGCAGACATTTGGCAGCACTCGAGCGCGTTCAATGCATTTCGCGGCGAAGCCTGGCTGCCCGAGCCGTGTGCGAGCTGCGAGCGGCGCACGATCGACTTCGGCGGCTGCCGCTGTCAGGCCTTTCATTTGACGGGCAATGCGGCCGCGACGGATCCCGCCTGCTCGCTTTCGCCCGATCACGGTGTGATCGTCGCCGCACGCGAAACCGCGCAAGCCGAACAATTGGTTCAACTCGGCCTGCGCTATCGCGAGTTCAAATAACTCATTCTGTCGATCACATCTTTCTCGCTCTTCTCCCTCGCGCCGGAAGCGCGCGCGAAGGGTTCGGGCCAGATGCGCGGAAATAAAACAAAGCTACCGATTCGCGCGGCTGATCACGGTTTTCGAAAGACGGGCGGCCACGTTAGAACTGACCGAACAG
>DASYCL010000349.1:0-8229 GCA_036500245.1 Polyangiaceae bacterium
GTTTGAAGGCCCAGTAGACGCCGTACCAGCCGAGCAACGCGGGCAAGAAGCTCAGGTACTGACCCATGCTGATCGCCGAATGCGGGTCGAGTGCCTCGATTTCTTTGTAGCGCTCGGTGAACAAACGACCGGTGAAGTAGAGCGCAAAGAACCAAGCGATCAGCGCGCCGCGCGGGCGTTTTTCCTTGCCCATCGCGCGGTCGGCAATGACCAGTCCGATGAAGACGAAGATGCCGAGCGCGATTTCGTAGAGCTGGCTCGGGTAGCGCAGCGGGATCGGCACTGCGCCGTGATCGCCCGGATTGCGCGGGAAACGGATGCCCCAGCTTTGGTCGGGCACGATCTTGCCGACGATTTCCGAGTTGAACAGGTTGCCGATGCGCACGACGGTCGCGCCGAGCGCGGCCGAGAACGCGAAACGATCGGCGCCTTCGAGGAAGGGCACGCCGCGTTTCTTCGTGAAGAAATACATCGCGACGATCAGGCCGGCCACCGCGCCGTGGCTCGCGAGCCCACCGGTCCAGATTTTGAAGATCCACATCGGATCGGCGAGCGCTTTTTCGTAGTCGTAGAAAATGACGTGACCGAGACGCGCGCCGATGAGGACGCCGAGGACGCCGTAGACGATGAAGTCGCCGGCCTCTTCCGGGCCGCCGCCGCCGCGTTTGATCTGCCAATTCAAGAGCGCGTGTCCGCCCAAGAACACGACCACGAAGAGCAAGCTGTAGTAACGAAGCTCGACGGTCGGCCCCATGTATTGCCAGATCAGCGCGCCCGCGAGCGCGAAGATCAGACCGGTGATCAGCTGCTCGCGTTCCTTCTTGGCCAAGCCGTAAACGACCATCAGCGCGCCGAGCCCGGCGATCGTGGCCGCGACTCCACCGCGCGGAATGCGAAGAAAGACTGGATCTACGTCCCAGGTGTAGCTCGGCAACAGCAGCATCGGGGCGCAGCGTAGTGCGCTCGGTGGAAGCCCGCAAATTGGGCCAATTGAGCTCGAAAAGCCCGCGACTCGCGGCCTCGCGTCAGAGCGCGCCGAGCGCGCGCAGTTCGCCGAGCGCGGTTTGCGACCAATTGCGGTTCGCTTTGGGGCTCGCCGGGCTCGGGTGCAAGATCGTGCCGATCGTGCCCTCGAAGTCGGGGAGCGCGTGGACGGCGCGGGCTTTGGCGAATGCGCCGACACCGATCACGAACTTCGGTTTCAATTCGCCGACGGTCGCGCGGAGGGCGTCGTCACAGGCGGCGAAGAGCGGCGCTTGTTCGGCCCGCGGCAACTTGTCCGGTGTGAGGTTGCGCGCGCCCTCGTCCATGAACACGAGCGGGCAGTAATTCGCGACGAAGAAATCTTTGAAGAATCGCGCTGGGCTTTTGAAGTGCGCCTGCGCGAGGCCCCACAAGCGCGAGCCACTCACCTCCGAGCGCGCGCAATCGAAACCCGTGATCAGCCGCTTTGGGTGCTCGAGATTGGGTTTTCCGACGCGCCCGGCAACCCCCAAAAAATCCCGCACCATGCAGACATCGCCGAACGGCACGCCGGTCTGAGCCATGCCGAACGGCCCCGGATTCATGCCGAGCAAGAGCACGCGCTTGGGCGCATGCCCGTACTGTTTCAAGTAGGCCTCGTGCGGCGCGCGCGCGTACTCGAGCGGGTTATAGACATAGGCAACCGGCGGTCCGAACTCGAGCGCGGAAACACGCTTCGAGAGCTCGCGGCTCACTTGCACCAGGTTCTTGCTCATTCGACGCTGGCGGAGACTGCCATGCCTCGGTTACCGTTGCATGCTTGGCAGTGAGGTGAGTCAGCGCGAGCGCCCCTTGCCCTACCGCGCGCTTCGGATACACTCGCCCGACGCTCGGGGCGCGGCCCAAAGCCGCTGAGAAGCACCCGCAGAACCTGATCCGGTTAGCACCGGCGTAGGGAAGCGCGCCGAGACCTCGGCAGCCATCCCGTCGCCCAACGAGGAAGAGACGGAAAACATGTTGACCAGAAAGCTACCCCTCCGCGGCGCCGCCAATCCTTCGACCGATCGCGATGGCACGAACCCGGGTTCGTTCGCCAACGCCGCCAACTTGGGCGGCGCATTGATGTACTCGTCACCCGACACGCCCGGCATGCCTGCGCCGAGCGAAAAAACCGCGTGGGATTTCTTGCCCGAAGGCTGGCAGCGCGACGGCGACCACGCGATCGCACCCGCGGGTTTCGTGCCCCTGACGCAGCTCGAGCACGCGCGGCTCGGCAACATCACGCCCGAGATGCGGCGCGTGGCCGAACGCGAGCCGCATCTGACGGCCGAGCAAGTGCGCCAAGAAGTCGCGGCTGGCCGCATGATCGTGCCCGCAAACGTCGTGCATTTGAAGCACGCGCTCGATCCGATGTGCATCGGTCGCGCCAGCAAAACCAAGATCAACGCCAACATGGGCGCTTCGCCGGTATCTTCGAGCACGGACGAAGAAGTCGAGAAGCTGAAATGGGCCGAGCGCTGGGGCGCGGACACCGTGATGGATCTGTCGACCGGCGGCAATTTGGACGAGTGCCGCAAAGCGATCATCCGGAACTCGCGCGTGCCGATCGGCACCGTGCCGATTTATTCGATGATCATCGGTCGCAAAATCGAGGATCTGACCGTGCCGGTGATCCTCGAAAACTTGCGCGAACAAGCCCGGCAAGGCGTCGACTATTTCACGATCCACGCTGGCGTTTTGCGCGAGCATTTGTCCTTCGTGGAAAAGCGTTTGATCGGCATCGTCAGCCGCGGCGGTTCGCTGCTCGCCAAATGGATGCTGGTGCACGGCCAGCAAAACCCGATGTACACGCACTTCGAAGCGATCTGCGAGATCATGCGCGAGTACGACGTCTCGTTTTCGCTCGGTGACGGCTTGCGCCCGGGTGGCCTTGCCGATGCGAGCGATGACGCGCAGCTGCGCGAGCTCGAAACGCTCGGTGAATTGACCGAGCGCGCTTGGCGGAAAGGCGTGCAGGTGATGATCGAAGGCCCGGGACACGTGCCCTTCGATCAAATCGAATACAACATGAAGCTCGAGCGTCAGCTCTGCCACGGCGCGCCGTTCTACGTGCTCGGCCCGCTCGTCACGGACGTCTTCCCGGGCTACGACCACATCACGTCGTGCATCGGCGCGACGGCTGCGGCGTATCACGGCGCGGCGATGCTCTGTTACGTCACGCCGAAGGAGCACGTCGGGTTGCCGAAGAAAGACGACGTGAAACAAGGCTGCATCGCCTATAAAATCGCGGCCCACGCGGCCGACGTCGCGCTCGGCATCCCCGGTTCGCGCGATTGGGACGACGCTTTGACCAAAGCGCGCGCGGCGCTGAATTGGGAAAAGCACTTCGAGCTCGCCTTCGACGGCGACACCGCGCGCGCGTTCCACGACGAAGATCTCGACGTCGACACCGATTTCTGCGCCATGTGCGGGCACGATTGGTGCTCGGTGCGCATCTCGAAAGAGATCGTGCAATTCGCGAGCGGCAAAGCGGACGGCTTCGAGCGCGAGAAAGTGACGCAATCGGCCGCGCTGAGTGACGAGCAGCGTGAAATCCTCGAAAAACGCGGCGTGCTCAGCCCGGAAGAGATCCACCGCTTGGCCTCGAAGACACGCAAAGCCGTCGGCGCGGAAGGCTCGAAGGGTTCGTGCCACTCGGACTACGTCGAACCGACCGCAGCGCAACAAATCCAAGAACGCCTAGTGCAAATCAGAACCAAGACCGAAGTCTCGGCGGCGGAGTAACCAACGAGTGTCGATCGAGGGGGGCAAGCCAGGGTTCGTGTTTCACATCACCGAGCGCAGCGCGTTCAGCGCCGCGCTCGAAACCGGCGTGTACGAAGCACCGAGCCTGAAGAGCGAAGGGTTCATTCACTGCTCGACGCGTGCGCAAATTGCGCGCACTGCCGTGCGCTTCTTTCGCGGTCGGCGCGGTCTGGTTTTGCTCTGCATCGAAGCGACGCCGCTCGGGGATGCGCTGCGCTTCGAGCCCGCGGACGAAGAGTTATTTCCGCATTGCTACGCCGGGATCGCGGTGGAGCAAATCGTCGCGGTGATCGAGTTTCCGTGCGACGCCAATGGGGAATTCGTGCTGCCGGAGGAGATCGAGATGTTCGGCGCCTGAGTGCGCTGTCCACCCGTCCCCCCTCCCGATCCCGCTCACTGACAGCTGTTACTCGGCGTACAATTGAGCAAGCTGATGGCCAATGAGCAGGCGCCGGAAACGTCGATGCCCGCGGTGCAGGCCATGGCGCGCTTGAACTTGCCGGCCTTCGTGCAGTCGCCGGCAGCGGTAGTGCCGAAGATGTTGCCGTCGGCTTTGAGCGAGGAATTCGTGGCCGTCGTGGCAACCGAGCTTTGGATGCAGAGCCCAGTAAGATCGTTGGCCGCGAAGGTGTTCCGACCCGCATTCGTGCCGACTCCTACGCCAAGATCGATCGCGGACAGTCCATCAGCCGTGTTACTGCCGTTGGCGAGGATGTCGATCCCATTGCCTTTGTTCGCGTGAATGTAGCTATTGCGAAGCTTGACGACTGAGTGCGCGAAAATCGCGATGCCGTTACGGTCGCCCTGCGTGGGGTCTCCACCATTGCCCGTCACCTCGAGTCCGTCGACGACACCCGCCGGGTTGGTCTGAGTCGAGGACCAGTACAGGCCGACCGCGCCATTGTTCTTCACGCTAATCAGGCCACTCACGCTCGAGCTCCAGGGCGGGCCAGAGATGCTCAGAGAACCGTTGCCGTGGCAGAGGATGCCATAGTCGTTGTCATTGAAGTCGGTGGCATCGGCACCCGCAGCGACGGTGATCTGCACAGCACCGCCACTCGAAGCCCCGCCGTCCACTATCGTCAAGCCGTCGTGGCTGTCGTGCAAATGAACCCCCGGCCCGATGTTTACTGTGCCGCCGGTGTCGACATACATCCCGAATTGGTAGCCACTCACGTCCACGTGATCCATGGTCACGGTCGCCGCGCTGGTGTCGAGCGCGGCGGTCGTCGCGGTCAGCCTGCCGATGCCTTGAAATCGAACGAAGCGCAGCTGGCGTGCGCCGGCGGTGAGGAAATTGAACGCTCGATGGTCACCCGTAGTCACGAGCGGCCAACTCGCCGGATCCGTGCAGGTGGTTGTGGTGCATGCAACGAAATTCGCGTCCGCGCCGATGATGTTGATCCCGCTTCCAACCGCCAGCGGCGCAAGGGTCGGATGCATCCCGTTGCTCTTGAGCAGCAACGTTCCGCCCGCTGAGCTGAGGCCGTCGAGCGCAGCGTCCAGTGTGTCGAACGGGCACGCCTTGCTTCCGCTGCCACCCGCCGGCGCCTCGAGATCCACATAGCGAGTCGTGCCCGTGGGAGCCGCGCATGTGTTCGACACGCATTGACCGTTCGTACACGTGCCATCGTTGCTGGCGGCGCTCGGGCTAGTCTTGCACGCCTCGCTTCCGCAGCACGACGCGGCCGTGCAAACGCCGCTACTTCCGCAGCAAATGTCACTCGGATTGACCGGGCAAGCCGCGCCGTTCACGACGGTTCCGCAGGCAGTATTGGCGACGCACGCCCCGCTCTCGGTATTGCACACGGTGTCCGCGCTCGCGCAGTCGCCGTCGCTGGCGCAGCCGACGCACTGATTGTTCACGCACGACCGACCGCCGCTGCCACAGTCGTCCGAGGTTCGACATTGTGCTTTGATGCACGCGCCGGCAATACACAGATTGCCCGCGCCGTAGACGGCCACGCATGCAGCGTCGTCCGTCGGATCGACGCACGCCGAGCAGGTGCTGACGACGCACAACCCCTGATCTGTGCCTTTGTCGCACGGTGTGTCGGAGCTGCACGCAGCTCCGCTGTCTCCGCCGCCCGCAGCTCCGGCACCTATTGCTGCGCTGCCGGCAAGTCCGCCGCTACCGGCGCCATCGATGATGTTGATGACTCCGGATTTGACGCCGCCGCAGGCCGCGAATCCCGTCGCTGTCGCTAGCACGGGAAATGAGAGACGGAGCCAGCGGTTCTTGCTGCGGATCATGGTTCTCCCAATCTTCGAGATTGGGGATCGTCGCTCCGATCGGACATGGAAATCAAGCGCCTGCAGCCCACGCAGTTTGCCGGGCTTGTGTGTTAGCCTGGAGCACCATGGGAGTTCTGCGGGCTGCAAAAATCGGCGCGATCGGCGTTCTTCTCTGCGGCAGCATGTTCGTTGGACGAGCGCGCGCGGCGAGCGAAGAGGACACCGCTGGAGCACGCGCGGCCGCGCAACAGGGTGTCACCGCGTTCGAGCAGAAGCGCTGGGCGGACGTGGTCGATCTGTTTAGCCGCGCAGAATCGCTCGTGCACTCGCCCGTGCATCTGCTGTTCAAGGCGCGCGCGTTGGTACAGCTTGGGCAGTTGGTGAAAGCGCACGAGACTTACCTGGCAATCACTCGTGAGCAGCAGCCAGCGACGCCCTCGCCCGTGCTCGCCAATGCACAGGCCGCCGCGCATGCAGAGCTCGCCGCTTTGGAGCCGCGCCTCGCCAGCGTGACGATCAAGTTGCAGGGGCCCGGCGCTGCCGAGGCGACCGTGACGATGGACGGCGTCAAGGTGCCGCCAGCGCTCGTCGGACTAGCGCGTCCCGTTGATCCGGGGCAGCACCAATTTCAGGCCGCCGGCGCTGGCGTGCAGAGTGCGGTGAGCTCTTTGGTGCTCAAAGAAGGCGGCTCGGGCGTCGTGACGCTCGAGCTCGCGCTCAAGCCCGCAGCCGGCGTCGCTCCCGTCGCCCCAGCGCCAGCCACCTCGATCGGCGCGCCGCTCCCGCAAGGAAATTCAGCTCCCGGCTCTGGCATGCGTATCGGCTCTTACGTCGCGTTCGGCGTCGGCGCGCTGGGTCTAGCGGCCGGCACGGTCTTCGCCCTTTCGGCCAAGAGCAAGTACGACGACGCCAACGCACTCTGCAAATCATTCCCTTGTGATTTGACGCGCGCGCAGAATGCCCAGCGATCCCAGCTGAGCAAAGATGGGGACAGCGCCAAGACCGTCTCCTTGGTCGGGTTCATCGTGGGAGGCGCTGGCGTCGTCGCGGGGACGACGCTCTTCGTGCTCAGCAAGCACAAGACCGAAGCAGCACAGGCCGGGATTCAACCTTGGATCGGACTCGGCGCCGCGGGCCTCAGCGGCAAATTCTGACTGCCAGCGGACCGAGCGCGTAGCTCATGAGTCGGCTCGGTGACAACCGCACGGGATGGGATAGACTTAGCGCCGATGCGCGGCCTCCGACTCCAGATCATCGCCCTGCTCGCGGTCCTCGCGGTGCTGGTTTCGGCTGGGTCGGCGCTCGGTGCGGAGTACGTCTGCCACATGACGGGCCGCGTCGTGTCGGACTGTTGTTGCGCGACGGAGAGCGCATCGCCCGTCGCGCCGGCGTCGCAGCAAGCGCGGCCCGCTGACTGCTGCGAGCGCATCCCGGTCACGGCGCGGCCGAGCGCGATCGATACCCGCGACTTATCGCGCGTTACCGCTGGGCCTTCGCTCTTGGTAGTGCTCCCGCGCTACGAGTATGCGGCGCTTTCGGCGCCACTCGTCGGCGCTGCGCCGCGCTCGGCGCGCGCGCCGCCCATTGCTGGACCGCCTCTGTTCGTAGCTCATTGCGCGCTCCTGATCTGACGCGCTCCTTTCGCGACCAGTGAGTTCGGGCTCCAAATCCCGGACAGCCACTCTGCGCCCGCGCCACTGCGCAAGGCGCCGCTATTCGCTCGAGGAGTTTTCATGGTCACGATTCCATTGGTTTGTCGGCGGCGTTCCGCCGTGCTCATGCTCGTTGCCACTCTGACTGGATGCGCGACGACCGCGGGTAGCTCGTCTTATGCGCGCCTCGATGCGGACTTCGAGCGCTCGGAGCGTCCGCATTCAGCCGCGCCTTCGCGCAACGAAGATAGTGCCGTGTCGGCTTCGGTGCTCGACGAAGGCGACTACGTTCGGGCGGTGCTGCAGAACAATCCGAGCCTCGAGTCCGCGCGGCAAGGCTTTCGGGCGGCGCTCGCGCGCGTTCGTCAATCGGGTGGGTTCGAGGACCCGATGCTGGACATCGGCGTCGCGCCATTGTCGATCGGTTCGTCCCGAGCGTCCTTCGGCTACGAACTCGGGATCAGCCAGAAATTGCCGTGGTTCGGCAAACGGTCGCTCGATGCGGCGGTCTCCGCGGCGGAAGCCGAAGCCGCGCGAAACGACTACGAATCCGTGAAGCGCGAGCTCGGGCTCG
>DASYCL010000350.1:0-1900 GCA_036500245.1 Polyangiaceae bacterium
CTTTCGTCGCGTGCCGCCAAAGAATTCGATGCGCAAAGCGAGTTACGAAGTGCCGCACGCGCCGGCCGACCAAGAAGACGGCGAGCTTGCCGTATTTTATTTTGGGCCCGGGCAGGGCGGCGGCATCGATCAGAACGTGGATCGCTGGGTGAAGCAATTTTCAGGCGTGCAACCGAGTGACGTCAAACGCGCCGATCGTGAGGCGAATGGCCTGCGTGAACACACTGTCGAAATCGCGCATGGCACGTATGACTCGGGCATGCCGGGCATGGGCGCGAGCGGACCGAAGAAAGACTACGCGCTCGAAGGCGCGATCGTCGAAGCGCCGAGCGGCGCCTATTTCTTCAAGCTGACCGGTCCGGCGCAAACCGTCGCCGCCGCGCGCGCCGCGTTCATGCAAATGCTGGCGAGCGTGAAGTCGAGCTAGCTGACTGACTGGCTCTTCTTTTTCTGCGCATGGGGCGCCCTGCGCGATTTTACGCGATGGGCCGCTCGCGCCTCTGGTCGCGCGACGCGCGCCTGTTCGGTCAGACTCGCGTTAGCGGGTGCCTACTCGCCCAATCCGTGATCAGCCGCGAGAGTCTGACGCTTTGTTTTATTTCCGTGCAACCGGCCGATGCCCTTGGCGCGCGCTCTGGCGCGAAAGAGAAGGGACGAACTGTCGGTGCTTTGCTCAGGCACTGCGTGAAACTCGCCTCCGTCCGGGCGCGAAAAATCTGGTGCGTGGGCGAAAGTTGCGCGTCGCGCGCGGCAGGGCGGCTTGACCCGACGTGCTCGCTTGGTGAACTGTCGCGGCCATGCGTATCAAAGAGCTGACTCCTTTCGCATTGCTTGCGCTGATCATTTCGACGGGTTGCTCGCAGAAGCCCCAGCCCGCGTTCGCGTCGTCCGCGAACGAAGCGAGCTACGCCGAGCGCTATCCCGCGAATTTGCTGGCCGCGCGCACCGAATACGCGAATGACGAAGCCAAGGCGCGCGAGATTTTCGGCGGCTTTCAGAATTACCCGGGACAGCTGAACGCGCCGGATGGCCAGCAAGTGCTCGGCGTGGTGCAGCGCGCGGACGCCGCCGGCAAGAGCGCCGCTTACGCGCAGCAAGCGCGAGAGAATCAAGACGTGTCGCGCTTTTTCACGGACGAAAAAGACACGCTGAATCAAAAAGTCGGCGGCGCGGCGCAATACGCGGCCAAGCAAAAAGAAT
This sequence comes from Polyangiaceae bacterium, assembly GCA_036500245.1. GTDB lineage: Bacteria > Myxococcota_A > Polyangia > Polyangiales > Polyangiaceae > PMG-095. The sequence goes on from DASYCL010000350.1 coordinate 1,201, forward strand.
GCTCCGCGGACGTAGCCAGCCCCGCGATCGGCGCGCTCGACCATGGTGTCGACAAGGCGCTCGAAGAGCGCTTGCGCGGCCACGACGAAGCGCACCGATACATCGAGGACCACCAAGACGCGCTCGGCAAACCCAACCTAGAAAAATTGCAGAAACAAGCCGACGACATTTCGCTCGCGAGCTACTTAGTTCACGTCCGCGTCAAGGAATTGAAGCTCGAGCTCCAGCGCATGGTGGACGACGCTTCCGACGTCAAGAAAACGCTTGGCCGTGACGACACCGAGGCGCGTAGCGTGATTGCCGATCCAGCGGCATCGAAAGCAGCCAAGGCAACGGCGCAAACCCGAGCCACCGCGGCCGAAGGCGCGAGCTCGAACATTGACTCCGAAGTCGATCAAGCCAAACGCGCTGTGGCGGATATGGATGCGCGCAGTCAGCAGCTCGAAAAGGACTACAACGCCGCGCTCACTGCGCTAGAACAAGCGCTCGCGAATGTTCAGCCTCGAAAGTAGCGCGGGCTACTTTCGAGACTCCGGCTCCGCCGGTCGCCGCTATGCGGCGAGAACATTCTGGTCCGTCGTCGGGAGCGCAGCTCCCGCCCCAATGAAGTGAATTCATTGGGGCCCCACCCTCAGGTTTTGGGGCCCCGACCCCAAAACCGATGTTAGTTTGTGAGTGAGATGAATCACGCATACGCCCT
>DASYCL010000351.1:0-6731 GCA_036500245.1 Polyangiaceae bacterium
CACGCCGCTTCCACCCGAACCTGCGCTCGTCCCCGCAACTCCGCCGGTCGAACTGCCGCCGGTCGGACTCGTGCCGGCAGTGCCACTACCCCCGCTGCCGTTCGTTCCGCCGCGACCGCCAGCGCCACCATTCGACGTGCCTCCGAGCGCGGATGAACCGCTCGCGCCGATTGCGCCACCGCCGCCGAGCGTCGACTCATTCCCTGCGCTGCCGAGATCTCCGCCGGCTCCGCTCGTTTCGCCATTCGTGCCGCCGGCGTCCGCCAGCTCATAGCCTTCGAACGAAACGAAACACCCGCCGAAGGAAGCGACGCCGAGTAACGCCAGCGCAGATCCCAAGGCGGGTGCCAAGAAGCGAGAGCGAAACTTCGAACGGGGCAGGGTCACGATGCTCTCAATCTACACGACCTCTGCCCACGAACGGGAAAACTACTTGCCAGGTTTTTTCGTGGGCTTCGGCGGCGCGTTCGCGAAGTCGATCGCCTTGCCGATTTCAGCTTGCGCTTGGTTCAGCAGTTGCACCGCTTTTTCGCGGTGACCGCCGAACGGCGGCTTCTTGTCCGGATCTTCGGCTGCTTTGAGCAGCGTGACCGCTTTGGTTACCGCGTCGTTCGCTTCACTCAGCCGCGGATCGGCGGCGGCATAAGCAGCGCCCGCGAAGAACGAGCCTGCGAGGCCGAGCGCGCCCGCGACGAACAAAGCGGAACGTTTCATGGAAGTGTTTTGCATTTTAAATGGTCCCTCCGACGGAAAACGGGGCAGATGATAGCGAGCTTACGCAAGAAGGCCGCATTTCTTCCTAAACAGGTGACCACTTGCACCGGCCGGGCGTTTTGCTCTGTCGGGCGACCTGTTCTGCTGCTGAGCGTTCATCGCATCTCTGGGATGAAAAGAAGAGGAGGGGAGATGTCGGGTTTTAACTTCCGTGCGTTCGGCTGCCAGCTTTCGCGCGCTCCGCGTGAAAGGAAGAGACGGTCAGATTCGTTTTCATGTCGCCCAAGCGGGGCTTGGGCGGAATGCTGACAAAACGCTCAGGCGCTCGTTCCAGCGTTGGTTGACGCGAACGCGCGGGCTGATCGCTGCTTGGGCCTAAGGGCCGATGTGGGAGCGGGTGAGAGAGATCGAAGTCTGCGTGTCGCGCGTAGTGAAAAGCGGGGAAAACCTCACTAACCTTTGCCGTAAGTAGTTCTGAACCAGTATGGCCCTTCGCGAGGACATCACCGAGCGCGCCAATGCGCGCATCGGCGCCGTGCTGAAAGGCAAATGGCGCCTCGACGCCGTGATCGGCATTGGCGGCATGGCGTGCGTCTACTCGGCCACGCATCGCAACCAGTCCCGCGTCGCGATCAAGATGCTTCACCCCGAGGTTGCGCTCGACGCCGATGTGACGTCGCGCTTCCTGCGTGAGGGATACGTCGCGAACGCGGTCGGTCACCCCGGCACCGTCACGGTGCTCGACGACGACGTGACCGAGGACGGCGCGCCGTTTTTGGTGATGGAGCTTTTGATCGGCCAGACACTCGACACGATGCTCGGCTTTCAACCCGAAGGGCTCGCGCCGCGCGAAGTGTTGCCGCTGCTCGATCAGCTCTTGGACGTGCTCGCGTCCGCGCACGAGAAAGGCATCGTTCACCGCGATTTGAAGCCCGAGAACTTGTTTCTCACGAGCGAGGGCCGGCTCAAGGTTTTAGACTTCGGCATCGCACGTTTGCGCGAACAATCGCGGCAAACCGGCGCGGGGACGCGCGCGGGCTCGGTGCTCGGCACGCCTGCGTTCATGGCGCCCGAACAAGCGCTCGGTCGTTGGAACGAAGTCGATCAGCGCACCGATATTTGGGCGGTGGGCGCGACCGCTTTTACGATGCTCAGCGGTCACTTCGTGCACGAGGCCGAGACGATCCAAGAGCAACTCGTGCTTTCCGCGACCAGGCCGGCGCCGCCGTTGCGACAGGCCGCGCCGATCGTGCCGGACGCCGTGGCTCAGGTGATCGACCGCGCGCTCGCGTTTCAACGCACCGACCGCTTCGACGACGCGCGCACCATGCGCGGCGCTTTGCGCCAAGCTGCGAGCACCGTGTTCGGTGAGACGTTCACGCCGCTGTCGCTGCGCGGGCCTGCTTCGTCCGCGCGCTTGTCGCACCCAGACGAACAACACGGCGCGACGCTGGTGGCGCCGTTCGAAGTCACCTCGGCGATCACCGGTCGCGGTGAAGCGCTCAGCACTGGCCAGCCAGTGACGCGCACCGCGGCCGAAAGCACGCGCCAAAATCGCAAGAGCGGCGTGATCTTCGGCGTGTTGCTCGGGCTCGCCGCGCTTGCTATTGGGGTGACACTCTTCGCGACTCATCGCGGCACCGAAACGGCTGAAGCAACGCCGAGCGCGTTGCCCGCATCGCTCACGCCGCCGAGCGCGCCCCACCCAGCAGCCGCGGATAGCGCGACCGAGGTGCCGCGAGTGGCGCCGGTTGCGAACAGCGTGCCAAACGACAACGCGCAAACGCCGCCGCCGCCCGTGACGCCGCCGCCGACTACTATGCACGGCACGCATTCAGTCGTGCACGCCGTTGCGAGCGAGAAAGCGCACGGCCCGCAAAAACCGCCGGCGCAAAATAACTCGGGCGAAGCGGACAACCCGTTCGATCGCCGTCATTGAGGGAGCGAGCATGGAAGTCGTGTTAGGGTCCGGTCTCGTGCGTTCGCGACTTTTTTTGACCGGTCTCGTGCTCGCTTCGAATTTGTGTCTGAGCGCGGCCGCAGAAGCCCAAGACACGCGCGATCCGGCGGGCGCCGAAGCGCTATTTCGCCAAGGCCGCACGGCCGCCGAAAAGAACGACTTCCAAACGGCCTGCGCCAAGTTCCGCGAGAGCAATCGGCTCGATCCGGCGGTCGGCACCGTATTCAACATCGCCGATTGTGAAGAGAAGCTCGGGCATTTGGCGACTTCGTGGACCTTGTTTCAAGAAGTCGTGCAGCGTTTGGCGAACTCGGACGAGCGCCGCGGGATCGCCGAACAGCGCGCGGCGCGGCTCGAGCCGCGCGTGCCGAAACTTTCGATTCACTTGGCGTCTTCCGCGCGCACGGACATCGTCGTGCGGCGCGACGGCGTTTCGCTCGGCAACGCGAGCCTCGATACGCCGTTGCCGGTCGATCCCGGCGATCACACCGTGATCGTCGAAGCGCCGGGCACGAAGCCCGCTGAGTTTCACGCGCACCTCGCCGAGGGCGACAAAACGACGATCAACGTCGCGCCGGGCGAGGTTTTGCCGGCCTCCGAACAAGCTTTGCCGAACAGCAACGCACAGGAGCACCCCCAAACAAAAACCAACCACACGGCGGCCTATGTCGTCGGCGGTATCGGCATTGCGGGACTCGTGACGGGCGCGATCGCCGGCGTGCTCGTCTTGAACAAGAAGAGCACGGTCAACTCCGAGTGCGTCGGCAAAGCATGCTCGCAAGCCGGGCTCGATGCAGCGAACTCGGGCAAGACACTCGGCGTCGTCACCACGGTCGGGCTGGTGACCGGCGCGGTCGGCCTGGGTGCTGCGACCTATCTGTTCGTGTCCGCGCCGGCGCCGGGAGAAAGCACGCGCTCGAGCGCGTACCTGGTCGGCTTGCGTACGAAATGGTAGCGCCACTCGTCGTGGCTCGAGAAACACTCGGTTCGGATCCGCTCATCGTCTTCGAAAGTTGGTACGCCGAAGCGCAGGCGAACGCGCCGGGGGCGGACGCGATGACGCTCGCGACTGCCACGGCCGCTGGCCGGCCTTCCGCGCGCACGGTCTTGTACAAGGGGCTTTCGGACGGCGCGATTTGCTTCGTGACCAACTACGAGAGCAATAAAGGTCGGGAACTTTCACAGAACCCGCAGGCTGCGCTCGTTTTTTATTGGGCCGCGCTCAATCGCCAAGTGCGGTTCGAGGGCCGCGCCGAACGCACTCCGGTAGCCTGGTCCGATCGCTATTTCGCTGGTCGAGCGCGCGCCAGTCAGATCGGCGCGTGGGCATCGGCGCAGAGCCAAGTGATCGCCTCGCACGAAGTGCTCGAGGCGCGCATTGCGGAAGCCGAAACGCGCTTCGCGGGCCGCGCCGTCGAACGGCCCGCGTTTTGGGGTGGCTATCGCGTGCTGCCAGAGCGCGTCGAGTTTTGGCTCGGCCAAGACGCGCGCCTGCACGATCGCTTTTCGTATCAAAGAGACGGCAATGAGTGGCGTTGCTCGCGACTCTCGCCGTAAGCGGCGCTCAGCCTTCAGTCGAGCGCCGCGGCCTCAAGCTGCGCTCGATCGCGGCTTCGAACTCGGCCGGCGGCGCGCAAAATACGGCGCGATGCCCCGCGCCTTCGGAACGCAAACCGATAGGCATTTCCGGGCACTCGTTCTTCGTCAGGAACTCGCGCAAGTGCCGCAAGAAGTGCTCGGCAGTGCCGTCGGCGCGCGGACCAAAAAAATCCCAAAAGAAAGTCTTCATGCGCCGCGAAACGCTGACTCAAGTCGCAAAGTACAGCACGGTGAGGAGCACGACCCAGACCACGCCGAGGTAGTCCCAATACTGCGTGCAGAGTTTCACACCTTCGTGGTTCGAGCTCGAATATTCTCGGCGCTTGGCTTTGCCGATCACGATCGAGAGCGGGACGAAACCGCCGACCACGTGCGCCGCGTGCAAGCCGGTCAGCATGTAGAACGTGAAGCCATAGAGTGTGCGCGCTTCGGTCGCGACCGTGGCCGCGTACATCGCGCGCCAATTCAAGGCTTGCCCGAGCACGAACGCGGCGCCCAAGAGCAACGCCAGCGTCAGGGAGGCATGCAGCCGTTCGAAACGATTTTCGCGCACCGCCCGGAGCGCGCGATGCATCGCGAGGCTGAGCGCCGCGATGATCGCCGTGCTGGTGAGCAGCCCGAGCGGCAATCCGGGCATGCTCGCGGTCCGCCAGATGACGTTTTGTGACCGCGTGATCAGGTAGCCGACGATGCTGGCGCCGAACAGCATCGTGATCGAACCGAACAGCACCAGCATTGCCAATTGTTTCGGCGAAATGCCCGCGCGCTGCGCGGCCGGCGCGGCCGAGATGCGAGAGAGCGGACGTTCGGGTTCGGACATGTTTTGATGTTGGGCTGAGCCGTAAAACGATTCCGGCGCCGTGACAACGGAGTCGCCACTGAATATGCTCCGCTCGCTCCTGCGCGCCCATCAAAGCGCGTTCTTTCTCGGAGCGCTCGTCTTCCGGCAGCTCGAGCCTTGACCCAGCGCGCGAACAGCTCGTTGAATTTCCTTGGTTTACTCGCACGACTCGTGTGCGCCGGTGTATTCGCCGCCTGCTGTATGGTGGCCGCCGACGCGTGTGTGCGCACCGGCTGGGCATATTTTTCCGCCGCGCGGCACGTCGCGGCGTCGATCGCTCTCTACGCCGCGGTCGGCGCATTGCTCGGCGTGCTCACGAGTTTGTTGATTGGTCTCGAGTGGAACGTTGTCGGACGTCCTTTGCGCTCCTGGCCGCGCCTCGCGCTCTGGTTACGGCCGGCGTTTTACGGCGCGGTTGGCGCAGCCGGCAGCGTCAGCACGGCACTCTTCACCTTCAGCGGCGAGCACGTCGCCCAAACCCGCATGAAGACGTTCGGGCCGTTCGTGTTCGTCGCCGCCGCGGGCTTCGCTTCAGCCTGTGGCGCGGCGCTGGTTTTTTGCGCTTTGTCGTGGCTCCAGCGTGGCAAAAATAGGCGATTTTGGCCGCTCGTCGCGCTCTTCGCGTTGAGCGGAGCGGGCGTGGTTTGGGTCGATCTGACGCAATACGTCGCGCTCTATCCGCGCATTCACACAATCCTCGAGCTCAGCGCTGCGTTGATCATCGGCGCGACGTTCGCGCTCGAACTTCACGCGTTGAGCAAGCGCTACGCGCGAGTCGAGCGAGCCGTACGCAGCGTCGCGGCCGTGCGTGCTGCTTGGCTCGCGCTGGTCCTCTTCGTGCCAAGTGTTCGCGTTTGGATCGACGGTTCGTTGCGCCACGTGTGGCTCGATGAAGTCTACGTCGGTCGCGTGCTCCGTCGCTTTCAGGTCTGTGAAGCGTTCTTCAAAGATCCGCTGCACTGGCGCGGGCTTTATCTGTCGCGCATCGATCGCTTGCGCGAGCGTTTCCCAATCGGCGAACCCAAAACGGCCGACGAGTGGCAGGCGGCGCTACGGGAATCCCCGGATTTCCGCGCGCAAATCGAGGCTACACGCGGTCCACGTCGTGGCTACAACGTGATCGTCTACTACGTCGATACGCTGCGCGAAGACGTCGCGCGCGATCCGAGCGTGATGCCGAACCTCGCGCGCTTCGCCAGCGCTTCGCTCGATTTCAGCGCAGCCTACGCCGCGGGCTCGGACACATTGCGTTCACTGCCAGCGCTCACCGGCGGCAACTACGACGTCTCGACCACGCCGCCAAACGACATCGTGCGCGTCGCGGCGCGCGCGAACTATGAGCGCGTGCTGATGATCGCCAAATCGGCGCACGAATTTTTGGGCAAGTTGCGCCCTGAGTTTCACTTCGATCGCACGGTCGAAGTCGAGGACTACCCGGCCGAGATGCAAGTTTGGGGTTACGGCGCGCAGCAGAGCACCGCGCGTCCGCTCGTGGATCGCACGGTCGAATTTTTGAGCGAGCGCCGCCATGCGAACAAACCATTCTTCCTTTGGCTATTCAATTTCGATCAACACAACTGGCGCGAGCTCGACTCGCAATACGTCGAAGCAACCGCC
>DASYCL010000352.1:0-11198 GCA_036500245.1 Polyangiaceae bacterium
CCGGCAGGCCGAACGTGCGCAGTAAAACTTGGAACTGCCGATCGCCGAGCAAAGGCATGATGCTCGGCGCGACGTAAGAGTCGAACATGGCCTTCATTTCGAACGGCACGCCGGGCATGAAATAGGCAAGCGCACTTCCGATCTTCAGTTCGAAGCCAGGCGCGGTCCCGTTCGGGTTCGGCAAAATCCGCGACCCGCGCGGAAAATCGGCTTGCTTCGCGTTCGACGGCCCGAGCTCGCGACCGAAACGGCTGAGCCGTTCACGGATCGATTCGAGCGACTGAGCATCGCGCTCGAGCTCGAGGCCTGCGAGGCGCGCCGCGCACTCGGTCGTGATGTCGTCGGTGGTTGGGCCGAGTCCGCCAGTGCACACGAGCACGTCGTGAGCACGCGAGAGCCGGTCGAGTGCTCGTTCGATGCGTCCACGCTCGTCGTCCACACAATCGACTGCGAGCACTTCGAAGCCGATTCGAGTCAGTGATTCGGCGAGCCAAGTCGCGTTGCTGTTTTGCAGTTCGCCACGCGTGAGCTCGGTCCCGATGCACAAGAGCGCCGCTGTCGACATGGGCTAGCCATACCACGCGAGCTCGCCGTTCGGCTTATTTTGGCGCCGGATCGGCTTCATACGCGCAACGAAAACCAACGTGGGGCGCACGCGTTTGACGCGGCTCAAAAGCCGTCGTTTTCAAATCGCTCGCGTGCTCCGAACGGTACGAGCCACCACGAGCGACGAACGAGCCGTCTTTTTCGCGCGTCCATTCAGCGACGTTGCCAGCCAAGTCGAGCACGCCATCAGGCGTCGCGCCATCAGGTCGCGCGCCCGCGAAATCCGGACCAACTCCGCGTTGCGCGCACGGCCCATGCGCTAAACCGAAGCTCGCGCGTCGACAGACGAGCCCAGTGTTTCCCCACGGGTAGTGGCGCGCCGCGCTGCCCGCTGCAGCAAATAACCACTCTTCCGAGCTCGGAAGATAGCCGCCGGCGAAGGCGCAGAACGCCGTTGCTTCGGCTGGACTCACGTTGCGCACCGGACGACCCGGCTCGGCTTCTTCTGGGATCTTTGGGCACTTGCCCGCGGTGCTGCACGGTCGGAAGCGAGCGATCGTCACTTCCGCCTGATCCAAATCGAACGCTTTGACGTCTACGTCGAGCGCGGTTTCGGGTGCGCCCTCCCAATCCGTGGCGCCGAAATGAGTACGGCCGCCAGCGAAGTGAATCCGCGACGCGGGTAGCACGCACGCGCCGACTTCGTCTTCGCTCATGCCCTTGGCGCAGCCGCTTGCGTTGCCCGAGCAAGTGCCGTCGCTGCCGACCATTTGACCAGCACCACAGCAGCGCGCGCCTTGCGCCTCGAGACCCGTTGGGCAACGCGCCGGCGCTCGACGCTGCGCCTCCGCGAAGCGCACGATGATCGCGATCGACGCAAATACGGCCACTGCTGCCGCTAGTGCATAGTTGATGCGAGTCAATCGCAGACGAAATCGCGCCACGGTTAGAGCCGCGGAGCGTAGCGCGAAATGGCACTCCGGATCAGCACGGCCCCGCAAAAAACGGCACGCTCGTCAGTTGACGCTGATCGTAGCCTGCGGCCGTCCTCACGAGCAGCGAGCGAGCTTGATAGACGCCGTCCGGCCCGAGCAAAAGCTCTAGCCCGCCGCCGAAGTCAGCGAAGGCGCGCGGCGTGAGCCGGTGATCGTCCCGAGCGCGCGGCTCGGCGAGTAAGCGAAGCTCCGAGCCTTCGCCCGTTTCCCACAAGCCGCTCACGCTGGCCGAAAAATTCGCGCAACCTGCGCCTGCCTCGACACTAGCGAACACTAGTGCCGCGTGCGTTGGCAATTCGAGTAGCCATACGCCGCGTTTCGCGTCGTGGTCATCCCAGGCACCGTCGGCATCGGCATGTTCGGCTCTAAAGCGCGCTTGTGTGGTTTGGTATGTCGGCAGTTTGCGCAGCGCATCGAGCGCTGCTTGACCGAGTTCCGCAGGCGCGGGCCGAGGAGCCGCGATCGCCGGCATGGGTAAATCCGGATCGACTGCGAAGAGTGCGCCCTTGCACGGAGTCGAAAACTCCGCGATGAGCGTTCGGCCTTCGTTCGCTGACAGGCTCCAAATCTCACGAGCGATCGCCGACGGCAGTTGTTCATGCTCCTCGCCGCAGCCGTCCCAGACCTCGGCGGTCGCAAGATTTGGGCTGATTTGCGCGCGAATCGCGAAGCGTTGTAAGCGCGTCTCGCAGACGGTGCCACGCTCGCCGAGCACGCGCACTGGATGCCCGAGCCAAACTTGCAGCGCTCTCGGCAAGCGCGTGAGCGCGACTTGGCTCTGCGCGGTGTTTTCCCCGACGAAGCTCGGCGCGCCGTCACTCCAGCTCGGAGCGGGCACCGTGCTCAGGATCGCGAAGCGCTCCTCGGCGAGCCAGACACCGGTATTCTTGGCGAGCTCACTTGCCGGCGGTCGCGCGGAAGCCTCGCGCGCGATCTCGAGCGCGTTCGCGTTTGCCACCACGAACAACTCGGGCAGGTCGAGGTTCGTGTGCGAACGCGCCTCGAACGTCACCAAAGCCCCGCGGGCGCCGAGCGCGATTCGCGGCGTGGCTTCGGCCAACACCGGATTCAGCGCGAGCGTCGCTTCGTGCGCATGCAGCCAGCCACTTCGATCGAGCTTGGAAAAGCTCGAACCGTCGCTTACAAGGCCGGAGAAATGTTGGCCATAGAGCACGGAATAGCCGGCAAAATCTGGCTTCTTTTGGCTTTGGCGCCAACGCTCGACGAAGCTTGCCACAGCGCTTTCACTGAGCACCTTGGGTGTTTTCGCGCAGGCGCTGGCGGCCGTCGCGGGAATGGTTCTGGTGCTGGCACTCGGGGCAGCCGGAGACGATCTGGCACTCGCGCTGACTTGCGAGATTTCGCTAGCCGCGCTCGCTTTGGTCGGCGCCGCGTGCTTCGGCGCGCAACTCGCCGAATACAAGAGCACGCTGGACAACACCAAGGACAGCGAGCGACGTTTCACGGCGCGGCCTCGGCTTCGAGCACTTCGCCGCGGATCAGGCGAGCGAGCGTCGCTTCGTCGATCACGCGGGCACCGAATTTCTTCGCCGAATCCGTCTTCGCCTTGCCCACTTTTTCGCCGACGACCAAGAACGTCGTGCCTTTCTTTACCTTGTCGTGCACTTCGCCGCCGGCGTCGCGAATCGAAGCATGTACGTCTTCGCGCTTGCGCGAGAGCACGCCGGTGACGCAAAACGAGGAGCCGGAAAGCGGGCCGGAAGCGGCCGCGCGCGCTTTCGGCTGAGGTCGCGACACCGAGTGTGCGGCGAGTCGCCCGAGTAATTTGCGATTGCTCTCGGCTTCGAGAAACCGTTTTACGCTATCGACCATTTTCGGTCCGAAGCCAGCAATGTGCCCGACGTGCGCCAGCACGTGTTCGGAATCCCAGGACAAGAGCTGCGCGAGCGATTCGGCTTCTTCCGCCAGCTGCCGCGCCGCGACTTGCCCGACGTGCTCGATCCCGAGTCCGGTCAACAAACGCTCGAGCGGCTGCGTCTTCGAACCCGCGATCGACTGCACCACGTTCTCGGCGCTCTTTTTCCCCATGCGCGCAAGCGCTTCGATTTGCTCGACCGTCAGCTCATACAAATCCGCGACATCGCTCACGAGTCCACTCGAGATTAGCTGCTCGATCAGCGCTTCTCCGAGATGATCGATGTCCATCGCGAAACGGCGCGAGAAGTGGAAGATGGCGCCTTTGACTTTGTCCGGGCAGCGCGGGTTCGGACAGCGAATCGCGACTTCATCTTCGCTCGAGACGACCGCGCTGCGGCAGCTCGGGCACTTGTCCGGCATTTGCCAGGGCACTTCGCTGCCGCTTCGCGCGCTCACGTCGACGCTAATCACTTGCGGGATGATCTCTCCCGCCTTCTCGATGCTCACCAAATCACCGACGCGCACGTCCAGGTGTTGGATGATTTCCGCATTGTGCAGGGATGCGCGCGACACGACCGTGCCCGCGAGTTGCACCGGTTCGAGGTTCGCGACCGGCGTGAGCGCGCCCGTGCGCCCGACTTGTACGCTGATGCTCTTGAGCCGCGTCGTCGCTCGCTCTGCGCCGAACTTGTACGCGATGGCCCAACGCGGAAACTTCGCGGTGGCACCCAAAATATCTTGGGCGGAGAACGAGTTCACTTTCACGACCGCGCCGTCGGTTTCGTACGGATAGTCGCGCCGCGCGCGATCGATTTCGGCGATGTGGCTTCGAATCTCCTCCGGCGTGCGACACACTTTTTGCAAGCGATGCGTGGGTAAACCAAACTCCGCGATCTTCGCCAGCGCGCCAGCGTGCGTCGGCGCGAGTGTCGGCCCTTCGACGACCTGCCAAACCATCACCCGCAACGGACGTTCGGCGACGACGCGCGGGTCGAGCATGCGCAGGCTGCCCGACGCGGCGTTGCGCGGGTTGGCGAACGGCGCTTCGCCCGCTTCCACGCGCACCTGGTTGATTTTGGCCAAATCGCGCCGAAAAATCACGACTTCTGCGCGCAGCGTCAGGGCGCCGCGATGCGGAATCGTGAGCGGCAAAGACTTCATCGTTTTCAGATTCGGCGTGATGTCTTCGCCGCGCACGCCGTCGCCGCGGGTCGAGCCGCCGCTGAGCGCGCCGTCTCGATACGAGATCTCGACGCTTGCGCCATCGAGTTTTGGTTCGACGCAAAACTCGGCGACGGTGCTCGCGGGCAACCCGTCGACCACACGGCGCTCGAATTCGGCGAGCTCTTCGTCGTTGTAGGTGTTGTCGAGCGACATCATCGGCACGACATGCACGACGCTACGAAGCTCGGTGCGCAGCGAATCGCCGACTCGTTGGGTCGGGGAGCTAACGGTCTTGAGCTCGGGGTATCGTGCTTCGAGCTCGCGCAGTTCGGCGTAGAGCGCGTCGTATTCACGATCGCTCAGCAGCGGATCATCGAGCACGTAGTACCGATAGTCGTGCGTGCGGATCTCGGCCGCGAGCGCATCGTGGCGCGCCTTGGCCTTGGCAGTTGTCACTGCCGAGCCCTCGATGCAGGCAATGGTTTTGGGCGACTCACGAAGCCAACTTGCCAAAGATCGCGGCTCCGGTCGATCCTCGAGTTTTCGTGCCGAAAGCCGCGCAAATATTCTAATGTCCCGGCGCCCGATGCAGGACACTGGCGAAGGCCCAACAAGCTCCGAGCCCGCGCAGCCGCGCGCAGCGGATTCGTTCCTTTGGCGCATCGGAGGCGCGCTGCGCACGTTGCGCCCGCATCAGTGGATCAAGAACGTCTTCGTGCTCGCGCCGGTGGTGTTCGCGAAAGAAGTGTTCGCGAAGGACTTGCTCGCGCATGCGGCAGCAGCGTTCGTCGTGTTCTGCCTGTTGGCCGGCTCGATTTACACGATCAACGACATCGCGGACGTCGAAGCCGATCGCGTGCACCCGGTGAAACGCTTTCGACCGATTGCATCCGGGCGCGTGCCGCTCGGCTGGGCGCGCGCTTTTGCGATCGCGCTCGTCATCTTTGCGATCGCGGCCGCGGCGAGTTTCAGTCTCGGATTTTTCTTTGTGGCAGGTTCGTATTTGGCGCTGAACCTCGCCTATTCTGCGAAGTTGAAGCGCGTCGCGTACCTCGACGTCGCCTGCATCGCGACGGGCTTCGTGTTGCGCGTGATCGGCGGCGGCCTCGCGACGAACATCCAAGTGTCGAATTACCTGCTGTTGTGTACCGCGCTTTTGGCGTTGTTCTTGGGGTTTGGGAAGCGGCGTCACGAGCTTGCGGTGGCGACCTCGAAGGCATCCCTGCAACGCGCCGCGCTCGAAGCGTATTCGCGGCGCGGGCTCGACTGGGCGCTCGGGCTGACCGCGCTCGCCACGATCGCGACTTATCTCAGTTACACGCTCGACCCACGAACACGCACGTTCTTTCACACGGATGCACTTTGGCCGAGCACTGGGTTCGTCGTTCTGGGCGTGGGGCGCTTTTTGCAGCTCGTGCGAAATCGTCCGAAGGCGGAGAGCCCGACTCAGGAAATGCTGCATGACGGACCGTTCGTCGCGGTGCTACTGCTGTGGGTAGCGCTCGTGATGTGGGTCGTCTATCGCTTGCGGCCGGCAGGCTTTTAAACCATGGCGAAGCTCGAATCCGTGCAGCTCGAAGCCGAGCGCTTTCTGCGTGAAGGCAGCGGCCCTTGGGCGGACTTGGCGCTGACCTTGCCGGTTTTTCTGGGATATCACCTGGGCGTCGTCTTCCTGCCGGTGCGCAACGCGGCCGACATCGTCACGCGCGAGCTCACCTCGCTCGCCGAAAATAGTTTGCTCGCGTACGCCGCGCTCACGCTTGGCATCGGCGCGGTGTTCGTCGGAGTGCTGTTGATGCTCGGTCGTGCGCACACGTTGCGCGCGTCGCGTTTCGTGTTCGTCGGCGCGGAAGGTGTACTTTACGCAATCGCGATGCGGCTCGCGGGGCAATATGTCGTGACACGCTTGGCCTTGGCTGGCGCTTCGCCCACTGAAGGCGGTTTCAGCGCGCTCGTGATGTCGCTCGGCGCGGGCTTCTATGAAGAGATCGCGTTTCGCGTCGCGCTCTTTGGCTTGGGTCTGCGCTTGTTGCTCATGCTCGCGGGCCCGATGTTGCCACTCAAGCGCATGGTCGTGAGCATCGTTTGGGCCGTGCTCGCCGCGGCCGCATTCAGTGGCTGGCACTACATTGGCGAGCTCGGCGACCCATTCGAACTGCGTTCATTCGTGTTCCGTTGGGTCTGCGGCCTGGCTTTTACGCTGATTTACGCGTTCCGCGGCTTCGCGCCCGCCGTGTGGACGCACACCATCTACGATGCCTGGGTGCTCGTGCTCTGACATCATCGCTTCACCGCGAGCACGAAATATTCGACGTTTCCTTTCGGGCCCGGCACGCTCGAGTCTGCGCCGCCAAGCACGTCGAAGCCGCTCGCGCGCACGCCTTCCAGCGCGCGTTCGATCGCCGCCTGGCGCACCGCAGGATCTCGAATCACGCCGCGCTGACGTCGCGCTTCGTCGCGCCCGACCTCGAATTGCGGCTTCACCATCGCCAATAGCCGCTTGCCCGCCGTGAGCCACGACGCGATTGCCGGTAAGAGCTTGTCCAAACCAATGAACGAAGCATCGACGACGACGAAGTCGAGCGGCTCGCTGAAGTGCTCGGGCGCTACGTGCCGCGCATTGGTGCGATCCATGACGACGACGCGCGGATCACTCACGAGCTTGTGAGCGAGCTGACCGCTGCCCACGTCGATGGCGTAGACCTTTGCGGCTCCGAGTTGCAGCAGGCAATCGGTGAAGCCGCCGCTGGACGCGCCCACGTCGGCGCAAATTGCCCCGCTCACGTCGCAGCGTAATGTTTCGAGCGCGCCGAGCAGCTTGTAACCTCCGCGGGACGCGAATCGCTCAGCCTCGCGCACGGTGAGCTCGGAACTAGCGTCGATTTCGGTGCCAGGCTTGTCCAAGCGTCGTTCGCCGCTGAAGACCTTGCCGGCAAGCACGAGCGCCTGAGCCTTGGCGCGCGACGCGGTGAGGCCGCGTTCGACGAGCAATTGATCGACCCGGCGTTTGCTAGGCATGGCCCAAACACAATAACTCCGGGGCTAACCTGACGACTATTCAGCAAAAATGTATGCTGAGTGACGCGTCGCGTAACACCAGATTTGCCTTTACGAAACAATCCGATACAGGATGCCGCCGTCCGATTGGGCTGGTCAGGCCAGTTGATGGCCCGCACCGAGCTCTGCCCAAACTGTTGAATCTGAAGCGGAGGACTCGATGAAAAGCGTAAAACTTGGGATGGTAGGGATTTTGGCCGGCTCTGCCGCGCTGACTGTGACCGGCGCAGCGTTCGCGCAGGATGCGACCGCGCAAGTCGGCGGCGCTGCGGCCGCAACGACGACGACGACCGTCGCGCCCGCGCCTGCACCCGCGCCGGCCACGGCGCCCCCGGCACCCCCAACCCAAGCGGGGATGGCATTGCCCGGCGCGGCTCCTGCGACCCCGCCGCCCGGCGGTCGCGATCACGACCTCGTTACCGGTCACTTCGGCATCGGTTACCTCGGTCGGCGCACGGTTCAAATCGGCGGCCCAGGCTTGACGCCTATGGGCGGTGCGACAAACACTGCCATCGACGCGCCGATCATCGGCATGCGCTACTGGCTCGACCCGATGCTCGGCCTCGATCTCGGTGTCGGTTTTCTCTTCTCTGGCGGTTCCCAGTCCACGGATCCGGGAGCAACGACCGACCGCCAAGGTTATACGGCAGTCTTGATCCATGGCGGTGTTCCGCTCGCGCTTGCGGGTTCGCAGCACTTCAGCTTCCAAATCGTGCCGGAGCTCAACTTCGGCTACGCGGGCTCCACCATCAACGGAGTCGGTGCGGCCCCTGAGGTCGATCTCAGCGGCATTCATTTCGACATCGGCGCGCGCGCGGGCACCGAAATCCAGTTTGGATTCATCGGCATTCCGGAGCTGTCGCTACAAGCGGGTGTCGGTCTTGCCTACAGCTTGGACCACGTCAAAGCCACGCTGAAGAGCAATCCAAACGTGTCGGGGTCGGTCAATCAAGTCGCCTTTGGCACGAACGTCGGTGACAATCCGTGGAACATTTTCACGGGCAACATCGCGGCTCTCTACTACTTCGATTGAGCCAACTTCGACTGACGAATACACCCGTGATACTTTAAGAGTCCGCGCCGCTCGGGCTTTCGTCGAGCGCGCGGCTTCCCCTTGAGCGGAGGTTCTCTTGATTTCAAAACGTTTCCACGTTTGTTTTTTGGGGTTGGGTCTGCTCGTCGCGTGCGGCGGTAGCGCCAACACGAGCGTGCCGAGTGCCGGCGTCTATGAGGACTCGTCACCCAGCGCCACGCAGCCGTCGTTCGACAACGGCGTCGCCTCGGCCAACCCGAATCAGCGCCCGAACTCGTCGAGCGGGCAGGTCTCCGGCATTTCGGTGACTGCACCGAGTGGCGACAACAACGGCAACGGCAACGGCAACGGCAACGGCAACGGCAATAACGGCGGCGCCGGCGGTCCCGGAACTGGCGGCGGCACTTGTTCGACCGCGGACGGCTGCGCTAGCTGCACCGACTGCCAGAGCGGCTGCACTTGCGTCGGCTTAGCGCCGGCTGACTGCACCTCGATTTGCGCGAGCCAGTGAGCGTAGACAAATCGGCGATCGGCGGCAGAACGCCGTTGATCGCCGATTCATTTTCCTGACTTTGCCGCGATAAATCAGACGGCCTGCGGCGTGCAAACCGCGCCGCCATGCGCGTCGACGGAGTGCTGCTCGCTGCGGCTGCGGCGGTGGCCGGCGGAGCCGCCGCAATCTATCCGCTGCCCGTACTGATCTGCGCCGTCTTCACGCTGACCGTGCTGTGGGAGCAATTGCGGCCACGCACGCGCGCGCTGGTCATCGCTGCGCTCCTGCTCACTTGGGCCCGCGCCGGGCTCGAAATACGCAGCTTCGAAACTGTGCGCATCCGCGAACGTGACGCGATCGGCGCGCCGAGCCGCTGCGATCTCGACGCCGTCGTGACCAGTTCGCCGGTTTGGTCGGACGAGAGCGCGAGCTTCGTCGCCGAAGTCACGCGCGCCGAATGTGTGGACCGCTCGCTGCCGACGCCGTTCGTGGCCCGCTTCCACGGCGGTCCGGACGATCTCGCGCGGCGCGATCACGTGCACGTGATCGGCGATCTCGCACCGGTTCAGCTGTTTCGAAACCTCGACACGGCGGATCCGACGCCCTCCGCGGCGCGCCAAGCAATCGTGCTCAGCGGCGGCATTCTCTCGCTCGAGTTACTCGAGCGGCACTGGGGTTTGCGCACGCTGATCGATCTCGCGCGTGCCCACGCGAGAAAGCGCATCGTTGAAACGTTTGCGCCGAGCGCCACCGCGATGGCACGCGCACTCGTGCTCGGCGAAAACGATCTGCCTCCCGACGACGCTCGCGCGTTCCAGAAGAGCGGACTCTCACACATGCTCGCCGTCAGCGGCACGCACTTGGTGTTCGCCGTCGCGGCACTGGTTCACGGACTCAGGTTCTTGCTGGTGCGTATCGAGCGCCTATCTGCCCGCTTTCTCGTCAGCCGTGCAGCCTGTTTATTCGGCGTCGGTTTGTCGCTGATCTATGCTGATTTCGCGGGTGGTGGCGGTTCGGCTTGGCGCGCGGCGTTCATGCTTTCGGTGGCTTTCTTGGCGCGCGCGCTCGGTCGCAAGCCGCTTACCGTGCGTACTTTTGGGCTCTCGACGTTGATCTTCGCGCTCTGGGATCCGCTGTGCGCGTTCGATCTCTCGTTCATGCTTTCGGTCGCGGCGACCGCGGGCTTGATCTGGCTCGGGCGTCCACTCGTTGAACGTTGCGAGCGTATTGAATCGTCTCCGCTGCGCTTTCTCGCAAAAAGTTTCGCGACCACGCTCTCTGCCACGATTCCTTGCGCTCCGCTCTTGGCGCTGCTCGCCTCAGGCGTCACGCTCGCGGGCCTCGTTGCCAACGTGCTCGCAGCACCGCTCGGCGAAGCGATCGCATTGCCGCTCTGCTTGGCGCACCTGCTTTTGTCGCCTGTTTCGCTGCTGGAGCGTGGCGCGGCACTGGTCGCCTCCGGAGCGCTCTTGGTCGTTCGGCAAATCGCGTTGGCCAGCGCGCGCGCCAGCTTTTTGGGAATCGCCCTGCCGGAACCCGGGCGCTTTCAGCTCGCGGCAATCGCGATCTTCGTCGTCGGCATCGTCGGACTAAGAGCTCGTTCGTTTGCGTCGCTCGACTCGCGGGAGCGGCGATTCCTGCGTGCGATCTGGTGCATCGTCGCGCTGTCCGCGTTCTCCGCGTTGGAACTGGCAACACGCAAGCTCGGTGCGCCAGTGCGCGTGCTTCGAGCAAGTGCGCTCGATGTCGGCCAGGGCGATTCGAACTTGATCGATTTGCCGAACGGTGCGCTCATGCTGATCGACGGCGGTGGCTTCGTGGGCAGCCCGGTGGACCCAGGAAAATCGGTGATTTTGCCGGTATTGCGCGCGCGGCGGCGAAGTCGCGTCGATATCGTCGTGCTGAGTCACCCGCATCCGGATCATTTCACGGGTCTACTGAGCGCGCTCGAAGAATTGGATCTGGGGGAGTTCTGGGACACCGGGCAAGGCGAAGCCGAAGGCGCAGGGCCCATCTATGCACGCCTTCTGGC
>DASYCL010000353.1:0-12024 GCA_036500245.1 Polyangiaceae bacterium
GCTCGCTCACCGCGCCGCACCGGCGCCGCGCTGCTCGGTGTTGCAACGGCCTCGGCAGTGCTCGGCTTGTGGCTCCGGCCCAAGCTAATACCGATCGAAGGCTTCGCCGAGCGCTCGCTCGAACTCACGGCTGGCCGCGAAGCCAAGCGCCGCAAAGTCGTCGCGCTCGCGCTCGACACTCACGACTACGGCTACTTCGCGGTCCAAGCCGCGCTCGGCGCGCCTGCTCAAACCATCGTCCTCGACGATCACGACCCACGCCACGCGCCACTCGGCGATCCATTCGCGAGCGGCGATGAGCTCGCGCGCGCTTTGAACGAACGCGGCGCACGCTATTTGCTCGCGACGCACGAGCACTTCGCAATCGCCGCACAGGTTTGCGACGAACTCTGGACCAACCCTGGTTTCGGCTTGTTTCGCTGCGCCGACCCCGAGCGCTCCGCGCTCGCGCCCTGAACTCCCACAATTTCGCCCAATTGGGCGGGTCCGCCTAAGATGCGGCGATGCTCTCTGTGCTCGGACGCCGCGGCCTCGAAGCGGGCATCAGCGCGTTCGCCTTGCTCGGCTTCTGCTATGTGCCGCTCGGCGGGCACACCGGTTGGGAGCACACCAAAGCCATTTTCTCGACCCCCGCGGCGAAACACGCCGGGGCCGAGCTGATCGAAGGCTTGGCCGGACTGCGCGCGAAGTTCACCGGTCAAGCGGTCGAGTTCGCGGGCACGCAAGTCGGCGCCTCGGCCGAGCCGAGCCCGCATCACACACATTCGGAGCACGCGCATCGCGCCTCGGAGCCGAAGCCGCGCGTGCCGCATTTCAGCCCCGAAGCGGATTTTCACGCTGCTTCGCAGCAGCCACTCTCCGAGTCGAGCAGCGCAGAGGCGCCCGATGCGAGCGTGCCTTACGTCAGCGCGGACTCGAAAATTTAGGGCACAAAAAAACCGAACCACCGAGGCTCACTGCGGAGCGCCGGTGGTTCGCGTTGCAACAAAGAGTAGTCGGCTCGCTCTCGAAGTGTCAACGCATTGTCGCCTCGGTGACGAACGAGGAAGGCGGGTCGAGTTGGACTTCGGCGGCCGGCCCCAAACTTGCGGCTAGATCAGTGCGAAGGCGCGCGCGCGAACCGCGAACATTGCAACGCGGCTTCGAGCATCTCAACAGGTCGTGCACAGCCTGGCGTGATCCGCCACCCACTTATTGAAGGGGGAAAACCAAGAAAAATCGCAAAACGATGTAACCCCCGAGAGTGAAGCGCGCCCCGAGGATCGCGCCGCGATTCACTCGCGCAGGGCTTCGGCGCCGCCGATGATTTCCATCAGCTCCGTCGTGATCGCGGCTTGGCGCGCGCGATTGTAGAGCAGCGTGTACTTGCCGATCATCTCGGATGCCTTCTTGGTCGCCGATTCCATCGCGGTCATGCGCGCGCCGAGCTCGGAAGCGTTCGACTCGAACAAGGCGCGCAAGATCGAGATCTCGATGTACATCGGCACCAGGCGCTCCATCAGCGCTTTGCGATCCGGCTCGAACAAGTATTCGCGATGCTGCGCCCACTCGGGCTCGTGCGCGCTCTTCTCTTTCGCGTCGTCCGCTTGCAGTAGCGGGAACAAGGGTTCGGTCACGACGCGCTGGCTCATCGCGCTCTTGAACTCGTTGTACACGAGGTAGATCGCGTCGACTTCGCCGCGCACGAACGGCGTCAGCACCTTGCGCCCAATCGAACGCGCTTGGTCGACGTCGAGCCGCTCCCACACGCCGCTCAACACTTCCAAAATCGGCGCGTTCCGGCGGCGGAAGAAATCCCGGCCCTTGCGGCCGATGGTGACGATCTTCACGCTCTGGCCGGCGGCTTCGCGCTCGCGCCACATGCGATTCGCGGCGCGCAGGATGTTCGTGTTGAACGCGCCGCACAGCCCGCGGTCACTGGTGATGACCAAGAGCAGCACTGTCTTTTCGGGACGACGCGCGAGCAGCGGATGACCGTCGCCGGAAGCGCTCGCCGCGTCGTCCGCGCGGCCCGCGACTTCGGCCAAGACTTGCGCTGTCTTCACCGCGTAGGGCCTGAGCGCGAGGATGCGCTGCTGAGCGCGCGTGAGCCGCGCGCCCGCCACCATCTTCTGCGCGCGCGTGATCTTCTGCGTGGATTTCACGCTCGCGATGCGCTTGCGAATCGCCTTGAGGTTAGCCAAAAAAGCTCACTCCTTGCTCGAGACGAACTGCTTACCGAAAGCCTTGAGCACCTGATCGAGCTTCTTCTTGATCTCGTCGTTGACCTCACGCTTGGTGCGGATGTCTTCGAGCAAGTCGGCGTGCTTCTCGTCGATGAAGCGGTAGAGCTCTTCTTCGTACTGGCGCAGCGACTCGACCGGCAGTTTGTCGACGTAGCCCTGCGTGCCGGCGTAGATGATGATCACCTGCTTCTCGACTGCGAGCGGCACGTACTGGCCTTGCTTCAAGAGCTCGACCAAGCGCTGACCACGATCGAGCTGCGCGCGAGTCGCAGCGTCCAGATCGCTCGCGAACTGGGCGAAGGCTTCCATCGCGCGGTACTGGGCAAGATCGAGGCGCATCGTGCCGGCGAACTTCTTCATCGCCTTGATCTGCGCGTTGCCACCGACGCGGCTCACCGAGATACCGACGTTGATTGCCGGGCGCACGCCTGAATAAAAAAGATCGCTCTCGAGGAACATCTGCCCGTCCGTGATCGAGATCACGTTGGTCGGGATGTACGCCGACACGTCGCCGGCTTGCGTCTCGATGATCGGCAGTGCCGTCAGCGAACCGCCCGAGTGCGGATCCTTCTGCACTTCGAGATCGCCCTTGTCAGCGCGCGAATCGAGCGATTTTTGCGCCAAATGCTTGGCTTCTTCGCCGATGTGCACTTGGCCGTCCGCGCCCTTGAAGTTGTGATCGCCGGCCGGCAATTGCTGGCCTTTCTTCACGACGTAGTAGCGCTCGGCGAGCTTGCAGGCGCGCTCGAGCAAACGCGAGTGGACGTAGAACACGTCGCCCGGATACGCTTCGCGGCCCGGCGGGCGGCGCAAGAGCAGCGACATCTGACGGTAGGCGACGGCTTGCTTCGACAAATCGTCGTACACGACGAGCGCGTGGCGGCCGGTGTCGCGGAAATATTCGCCCAACGTCACGCCGGTGTACGGCGCGAGGTATTGAAGCGGCGCGGTTTCCGAGGCCGTCGCGAGCACGACCATCGTGTACTCCATGGCGCCCTGCTGCGTCAGCTTGTCCACGACGGAAGCCACGGTCGACGCCTTCTGCCCGATCGCCACGTACACGCAGAAGACGCCTTTGCCCTTTTGATTGATGATCGCGTCGATCGCGATCGCGGTCTTGCCGGTCTGGCGGTCGCCGATGATGAGCTCGCGCTGGCCGCGGCCGATCGGAATCATCGCGTCGATCGCCTTGATGCCGGTCTGCATTGGCTCCTTCACCGGTTGGCGTTGCATGATGCCGGGCGCCTTGAGTTCGATGCGACGACGCAGCTTCGAGTCGATCGGGCCCTTGCCGTCTACGGGTTGACCGAGCGCATTGACGACCCGACCGAGCAAGGCTTCACCGACGGCAACGTCCGCGATGCGGCCGGTGCGCTTGACGATGTCGCCTTCTTTCACGCCGGTCGCGTCGCCGAGTACCGCGACACCGACGTTGTCGGCCTCGAGGTTCAAGACCAAGCCGATCACGCCGCCCGCGAATTCCACGAGCTCGCCGGCGAGCGCGCCTTCCAGGCCATACACACGCGCGATGCCGTCGCCACTGGTGAGCACGGTGCCGGTCTCACTGACGAGCGCCGCTCGGTCGAAGTTCTGAATCTGCTTCTTGATGATGGAGGAGATTTCGTCGGCGCTGAGCTGCATGGTTTTCTCGCGAACTTTCGGTTTTTCGAGTTACGCGCGGGGCTCACCAGGCGAGGCCCGCGCAAACAAATCAGATTGCGGACAGTTGGCGCTCGATTTCGGCGAGCCGCCCTTTGATCGAGCCGTCGATCGTGTTGTCGCCGATGCGCGTGACGACGCCGGCGATGAGCGAAGGATCTTGCTTGCGGTCGAGCGCGACTTTGCGTCCCGTCGCGCCTTCGAGTTCGCGCACCAAGCGTTCGTAGAACGACTCCGGCAAGGGACCCGCCGAGGTCACGGTGGCGCGCACGATGCCGGCTTTTTCGTCGGCGAGCGACGCCAAGCGGCGCGCGATGTCCGAGAGCGAGCCCAAGCGATTGCGCTGCGCGATGAAACGCACGGCATTCAAGCCGACTCCGCTCAGGCCCACGCGGCCCGCGATCTCTTGCAGGATCGCTTCGCGTTTCGACAGCTCGATCAGCGGGTTGTCAAGCACGCCTTGGAGCTCGCGATTTTGCGCATAAGTGTCGGCGAAATTGCGAATTTGGTTGGACAGCGACTCGAGCTGCCCGGATTCGACGCCCAGATCGAAGATCGCGCGGGCGTAACGTTGGGCGACGGTGTCGCTCATACTTTTCCTCGCAACGCCGAGGCGGCGCTCTTCAAACCATTCAAGTACTCGTCGGCGATCCGCGCTTGATCCGCTGAGCCGAGCTTGGCACGCAGCGCGGTCTCAGCCGAGCGAATGGCGCCGCGCGCCGTCTCGGCCAAGAGCGTCTCGCGCGCTCCCTTTAGCTCTTGCTCGATCAGGGTTTGTGCGTCTCGCTCCATGCGCCCGCGTTTTTCTTTGGCTTCGGCCAAGATGCGCGTGCGCTCGGCCTGACCCGTAGCGCGCATCTCCTTGCGCACGCGCTCGATCTCCTGATCGATGGTGGCAAGCTTCTCTTCGTAGTCGGCCAAGCGCGCTTCCGCGTCCGACTTCATTTTGCCGGCCTCTTCCATGCCGCGCAAAATCGTGGCTTTGCGCAACTTCAGGGCTTCGGCGACCGGCTTCTTGGCGAAACGAATCAAGAGATAATAGAGGATGACGCTATTGAGCAGCATCGCGCCGAACGGCACGGGCATCCCCTTCGGGCGGAACAGGATGCTCGGCTCGACGCCCTCTTTCTCACCCAAAAACCCGTAGAACCAGTTGTACTCATCGAGCGAGATGACGTGGTTCTCCTCGTTTTCTCCGGGCCTTGCCGCGTTCTCACCAGACGCGATCACGCCCGCGGCGGGCGCTTTGTCTTCCGGTTGTGCGGACGCCGAAAGTGCAAAGGTCGCGCAGCAAGCGACGATTGCAGCCAAAACCAAGGGGCGCGAGGCTTTCGTGCTCATCAATTGGCTCCCTGCCCGGAAACGCGATCGACGATCAGCTGCGCCACACGCTCGGCTTCCTTGCCGAGGTCGAAGCGAATCGCGTTCACCTCGGTTTCGATCTTCTTGCGCCCTTCTTCCACGATTCGCGTCGTGACTTCGCGTGCTTCGTTCAGGATTTGGGCTTCGAGCTTGGTCGTCTCGGCGCGCAACGTTTCGCGCTCTTCGGCGGCCACTTGGTGCACGCGCTCGAGCTCTTTCTCGTAGCGCTGCAAGAGCTCGCCGGCTTTTTCTTGCAACTCCCGCGCGGTCGCGCGGGCGCCTTCGGTGCGCTCTTCGCGCAGCGAGAACACTTTGAGGACCGGGTCGAACAGGAGCGGCTTCAGCACCACCATCAGCAGCGTGAAAATGATGATCTGCACCAGCACAGTGCGATCGAAGTCGAGCGGCACGCCACCCGCCATGGCGCTCGTCGCGCTCGAAAGCGCGGACGCCGCGGTCGCTCCAACTAACTCTAGAAACATGGCTTCGCTCAACCTCGAGCCCGCGCACCGAAATCGGCGAAACACGGGGGAAATTCCTGCTCAGTCGTGAAGACGCGCGGCTCGTACCACCTCGCCGCTTGAGTGTCTAGACTGCGTCCTACATGAACGAATGCATGCTGAATCGATGGATCGATTCGCTCATTCTAGCCATGCTGCACGGGTGTTTTCGAGCTCCCGGACGCTCGTTCGGTCGAGCGTCGAACCGTACTCCGCGTAAGCCACACCAGTGCGCGGATCGCGCGCGTCGGGGACGACATCGAGCAGCGGAAGTAGCGCGAAGGCTCGGTTCAACAGTTCAGGATGCGGCACGACCAAGCCGGGTTCGTCGACTGCGCGGCCTGCGATCCAGAGCAAGTCCAAATCGAGGGTCCGTGGCCCCCAGCGCTCGCGGCGCACCCGACCGTTCGCGTGCTCGATCGCAAGCTGCTGTTCGAGCAGGGCGAGCGGAGTGAGCGTTGTGCGAAAACGTAACGCCGCATTCAAGTAGTCCGGCTGTTCGGGGCCCACGGCTGCCGACTCGTACAACGCCGAAGCGCCGACGATTTGACCATGTGCGCGGAGCGAACGTGCCGCGGCGCGGAAAAAGCCCAGCCGATCTCCGAGATTTGAGCCCAGTCCGAGCACGCAGTCGAGCACCGCCACAACTTAGCCCGAATAGGCAGACGCGACTGCCCGTGCTCGCTGGACTTGCGAGCACCTGGGAGTTGCTTTAGTCCGGTTTGATGTTCGGCCTGAGCGGCGGAGAAATTTTCATCGTGGCATTCGTCACGGTGGCAGTCGTCTCGGCACGATATTGGCCGGCGCTCGGCGAGCGGATCGTGGTTCGCCTGAGCGGAGCCGAGTCCACGCGCGAGACGGACAGCGCCGGAAAATCGCCGCCCGAGGACTCGCCACGCGAGTAGCCGGACACGCGAATCGTCGCGTACACTGTCAGCGTAGTGACGCCTCACCTTCGGGCCGGCGGAGACACCGGTAGCAACAGTAGCGACGACGGTGGCTCGCTCATCT
Organism: Polyangiaceae bacterium; assembly: GCA_036500245.1. Taxonomy (GTDB): domain Bacteria; phylum Myxococcota_A; class Polyangia; order Polyangiales; family Polyangiaceae; genus PMG-095. The sequence continues at coordinate 6,758 of DASYCL010000353.1, forward strand.
TCGTGAGCGACGCCTCGGCGGAAGCTGAGCGCCTGACGATCGCGCTGCGCTCCCGCGGCTACCCGGTGATCGACGTTCCGCTCGGACTGCTCGTGGGCCGCGTCTCGGTGCAGCGCCCCTCGCTGATCTTGTGCGACGCAGACGCGGCGCAAGCGCTCGACACGATTCAGCGTGTCCGTGAAGTCCCGGGTGGCAATCGCATCGACGTATTGTTTCTGGGTGAGCCGGGCCGCACCGTGGAAGAGCACAGCGCCGGCTTGCAGCTGCAAGCGAGCGGCGTGTTCGTGCGCCCAGTCGACGACTCGCTGCTCTTGCGCAAAGTCGAGGCGTTGATCGGACCGCCGAGCGGCAGAGCCGAATTCGTCACGCGCACGACACCGGCGAACCGCGCGCCGGTGCTGGTCGCGGCGACGCGCAGACCCTATCGCTACGAAGCGGGCAAGCACGAGATCTCTGCGGAAACGCCGTCGGCACCGAGCGCTTCGGCGCCGCTGCACGAGATCGCGAGTTCGCCACGCGCCGCGACCGATCCCGGACTGGGCAGCTCGCCCACGCACGACATTCCCCCGGACAGTCATCATCCGCGCTCGAGCACGCCGTCCGCGCCGAGCTCCATCGCGCCGCGCGGGCACGAGCTGCCGCAGGCCAAATTGAGCCCCGCGCTGGAGTCGCTGCTCGCGACAGCGGAACGGCGCGTGCTTTCCGTGCGAAATTCCTCGGCGCCGCCCTCGGATCGACTATCCCCGGAGGCCGAACTTGAAGCCATTTTGCCGGCGGATGTGCTGGATGCGCTCGATGAGCCGCTCGACTTCGACGACGAAGACAGCGAAGACGACAGCTCGGTCGGGACCAACAACGGCTCGGACGCGGACGCGGGCACACGCACGGGATCGCGCACGACCGGCAGCGGCTCCGCGGCTGGGTCGACTTCCGGCGCGGGCGCGGAAGCACAGGCGCTGACCAGCAGCGCGGTCAGTCGAGCTGCCGTCGCGCCGAGCGACGTGCCGCCTTCGGCGGAACCCGAGTCGTCTTCGCGCGCGACCGAGCCGCCGGTGACGCCGCCGCGACATCCAGCGCGACCGCTGCAAGGCGAGACCGCGGAGCGCGCGCAATTCGAGCCGGATTCGTCGCCTGTGCCGAGCCGATCCGCGAACACGTTCGCCGGCGCGACGGCGCACGGTCCGATTTCAGACGTGCCGCCGAGCTTGCGCGGATCCGAGCCGTCGGCGGCGATTTCGACCGCGCCGCCACGCGCGCACCAAGCAGAAGCAGCCGCAGCGCCGCAAGCCGAGCCCGGGCGCGAGGACAACCGGCGCGAAGCATCCGCGCTCGAGATCCCGCCCGCGCTCGGCACCGGCGATGCGGTGCGCGCGTTCGCTCGCGTCGTGCGCGCGCGCTACACCGGCGCGCTCGCGTTCGAAGACGCAAATGGCATTCGGCGCGTGCTGTTCCGCGACGGCGATTTCGTGACGGCAGCATCGGGCGCGGACGGCGAATCGCTGGTCGAATTCCTCAACCAAAGGGGTGATTTGCCGGACGACGCGGCCGCGCGCATCGCCCGCAAATTGCCGCAATTCGGCCGGCACGCGGGCGCCGCGCTGATCGCGCAGGGGCATCTGCGGCAAGACGATTTGTGGCCCGTTCTGCGCGCGCACGCCGAGTGGCTGGTCGCGCGCATCGTGTCGCTCACGCGCGGCGCGGTCAGCCTCGAAGCGGAAGCGCCGGCGCGACTGCAAGCCGAGCCGGCGGTGTTCGGCGGCGCGACCGGCGCGGAAGTGCTGGTCGAGATCGTGCGCCGCGCGGTCACGCCGGAAGAGGCGCTCGCCCGACTCGGCGGACCGAACGCGCTGGTGCTCAAAGGCGCGAACGAAGCCTTGCTCGGCGAGTGCGCGCTCAACGACACGGAAGCGAATCTGGTTCGCTCGCTCGGCGAAGAACCGGTGAGCGAGGTCGTGCGCCGCGCGGGACACAAGGATTTCGCGTCGGTGCTTTATGCGCTGGTCGAGCTTTCGGTGCTAGCCACGGCCAGCGGCGAGCGGCGCACCGCGCGCGGCCGCTCGGAAAAGCACGAAGCACCAAAGCCCGATCGCCTGGATCACGCCGCGCTGCGCGCGCGCATTTTAGCGCGCAAAGCGCTGAGCGAAGAGGGCGATTACTTCGCACTGCTCGGCGTCTCGCGTAGCGCGACGAGCTACGACATTCGCCGCGCGTACTCCGAGCTCAAGGCAGACTTCGATCCGAGCCGGATTTTGAGCGCAGAAGTCGTGGATTTGCGGGACGACGTGGATTTGATTTTGGAAGTGATCGCCGAAGCGTATGAGATCTTGGAAGATGATTTGCGCCGAGATAGATATCGTAGGGCGCTGGATGCGAGTCCTTAGCCTGGAGTGAGTGCTGAGCTGAGCCTGGCTGCTCGTTCCAGCATTCAGGTTCGTGGCGCTGCGCGGGCACGATGCTTGGCCGCTCACGCTTCTAGCTAGGCGACGGGTGCCTGTTCGGTCAGATTTTTGTTGGGGTGTTGCTACTCGACTAATCCGTGATCAGCCGCGCGAATCTGCTGCGTTGTTTTATTTCCGGGCATGCGGCTGAGAGCCTTCGCGCCCGCTGGCGCGAAAAGAAGAGAGGAGAGGTGATAGGTGACGAGAACTGAATTCAGCACGTCCACGACGCCGAAGGCTGGGACGGCCTGCGACGTGACGCGTGACCATCAATAAAAATCACAGGAGGCGCGAATGGCGCGTTGCCCACTCAGGGTTGGAGCGGCGGCACGGTCACGACTTTGAAGGCGCTGGCCGGGATTTGTTTGAGTGGCTCGATGTCGTTGTTGTCGTCCCATTTGGCGTTCGGTTCGCCTTGGAAGTCGAACGAGCTGCCGTTGTCCGCCAAGATCATGCCGTACGTTTGCATCGCACTGACGACGGCTCGAGCGAGGCTGCTCCCACCGCTGAGTTTGAAGCTCGAATCGAGCCGCACGCGCAGGCCCATCGGCACGGCGTCCGGATTGCCGGAGCACCCCGGCGGCTTCGAAGGCACGGCTTCGTGCGACGCGGGCTTCACGTATTTCGGCAGTGTGCACGGCACGGTGAAGCGAATCGCGTGGTGAATCGCGCCGGCCGCGGCTTCGTCGTAACGGATCACGCCCGCGGTGACCGCTAGGCCCGCTGCATCCGCCGAGGTCCAGCCGATCGGGCGCTGGCCGTAGCTGTTCTTCTTGAGATCGAAGATCGCGCCGCTGCCGCATTGCCAGCCGCCTTGATAGCTACAGCCGTAGCCTTCGTAGAGCATGCAGCTGCCTTGTTGCACCGAGAGCAGGTGGCAATCGCCGTCGCAAGACGCCGCAGTGCCCCCTTCGAGCTGTGCGCTGCCCGAATCCGGGAACGCGTACGGACCGGGATCGCTCTCGTCCGCGATGTCGAAGCTCACGTTGCTCTTGGTTTGCGTCGCGGGCACGACGTTGATCGGAATGCCGAAAGTGGGTCCATAGTCTGGGTGAATGTTGACCGCGCCGACCAAGGCTTGAAGTTTCGTGGTCCAAGCGTCGTCCACGCTTTCATTCGTGATCGCGGTGTTCCATGCGTCGTCCGCGCTGAAGATAGTGCAGCCGCCGATCGTGGGCAGCGATGCCGAACTGGCGCCGCCGGTGGCCGAATTTCCGCCATTTGCGCCCGAACTACCCGCGCTCGAGGCGCCCGCACTCGATCCCGATGCACCGCCGTTCGAACTCGAATTGCCGGCGGTCGAACTCGAGGAGCCGCCGTTCGAGCTCGAACTACCCGCTGTCGAACTCGAGGAGCCGCCGTTCGAACTCGAACTACCAGCCGTCGAGCTCGAGGAGCCACCGTTCGAACTCGAACTGCCCGCGCTCGAGCTCGAGCTACCCGCACTCGAGTTCGACGAGCCCGATTGCGAGCTCGTGCCGCCGGAGTTCAAGCCGGAGTTTGCGTTGCTCTTCGCGTTCGGCGAACCATCGCTGCCGGAGCAAGCAACGATCGTGAACAACAAAGCGCACGAATGAATCCCAGTTCGGAACATCATCGAGGCCTCCAACCTAGCAACGTATCAGAGGGGCGCACGGTGCGATTTGCGAAAGCGCTTACTTCGGTCAAATCAAGGCGGAGCAAAAACCACATGCACTCACGCACGGCAATGCGCTCACTCGCTGCAAAGCAATGAGCGGTGTGCGCCGCTCAGAATTGCTTGAAAAATGCCGAAATCGCATCCGCCGCAAACGCGGGAATCGTGTGCCCCTCCGCTTCGACGGGACACCACACGACCGGATAGCCCGACGTGCAACCTTGATAGGACACGCACGGCGACGGATCGACGGGCATCGTGTCCGTGCCACAACCGTTGTCCTTCAGGATTTGATCGCGCGCGGCTTCACCGCCCGAAATATCGACCGTCATATCGGCCGTGCCGTGCGTCATCCAGGCAGCGATCGGGTGCGTGCCGCATTTGTTATTTCCGAAGTTGAAGAGTGCGCCGGACATCACGCCGATGGCGCGAAACACGTCCGGCATTTGACAGGCCAAGGTGTCGGACATGATGCCGCCGTAGCTCATGCCGGTTGCCATGATCTTGCTTGGATCGATGCAGTAATTTTGCTCGAGCCAAGTGAGCATCGCTTTCGTCATCGCGACGTCTTGGCCATTGGTGTTGGGCCAACCGGTCATGCCCGACATGGCATCCGTGAGCCCTTGGCCAGCGACGTAAATTGCGTCTGGAAAGCCTTTTTGTATGCCGTAAAACGCGCCGCCGAACCCGGGCGCGATCAGCGCGCTAGCTGTGCCGCCGGCGTAGTGCCACACGGTCACGAGCGGATACGGCTTCGTGCCGTCGTAGCCCGCGGGCAGTGAGATGTAGAACTGACGTTCTGCGGTCATGCCTTTGTTGTCAGTGACCGAGATCGTTTGCGGCGCATTCGCGCCACCGGGCGGCCAGCTCGAAGCGCCGCACGCCATCGTCGCAGTCGAGCCTCCAGCTCCGCCGCTGCTCGAACCGGCGTTGCTCGTCCCGCCGTTGTTCGAGCCGCCACCCGTATTGCTCGAGCCGGCAGTCGCGCTGCTCGACCCGGCCTGCGCGGCGCCGCCGTTCGCGTTTCCGCCCACTGACGTCGCGCTGCCGCCGTTCGACGTCGCAGTCGTGCCGCCAGACGTCGATGTAGCTCCGCTCGACGACGCTCCACCGCTCGACGAACCTGCATCGCCAATCGGTGTCGACGAAGTGAAGCCGACATCGCTCTTCGAGCTGCACGCGACGGACGCGAG
>DASYCL010000354.1:0-2979 GCA_036500245.1 Polyangiaceae bacterium
CCAAGATCAGATCCTGAGTTCGAGCCCGAACGAAGTGCGCGCTTGGGTGATCCCGCTTTCGGCCGAACGCGCGCTCGTGACCTTTTCGACGGTGACGCCGAAAACGGGCGCGCGCCATTTAGTGCGGCAAGTGCGGCTGCGCGACGGGCTCGACGATCTCGGGCTCGAGCGGCTCGCGTCGGTGATTCACTCGGCCTTCGTCGCGCTCGGCGAAGGCACCGAGGGCATCGAACGCGCCGAGGCCGAGCGCGCACTCGGCGAAGCCGGCCTGTCGCCGGCCACGCGCATGCCGCCCGCCGAATTCGCGCCGAAAACGCCCGTGCCGGCCGCGCTGACGCCCACGCCGGCCGCGCCCGCTCCCCGAAACCCCAACCCAAAAACAAAAGCGAATAGCGCCGAGCCCGCGAGCTTATTGGTCGCCGCGGGCTACGGGCTGCGTCTACGCGGCGAGGAAGGTTTCGGTCATGGGCCGGAGCTCGCGCTCGGCGTGCAATTGCCGACCGCGCGCGCACCGATCGATTTGCTGCTCAGCGGGCAAGTCTTGTTTCGCTCTTCGTTCGACGCGGAGCTCTTCGATGCTTCGGTGCAGACGACGGCGCTTCGCGTCCATGCTGGCATCGAGCCGCGGTTCAGCGCGAATTTTTTTGGGGTTGCCTGGATCGGCGCGGGCGTCGATGTGGCGCAAGTTCACGCGAGCGCCGGGCAGGACGCGCGGACGAAGATCGACGTAAACGCTTCCGGCACGCAGTGGCGCGGCGCGGGCGAACTGACACTCGGTGTGCTCGAGCGCAGCGATTTGCTCGACATAAGTGTTTACGCGCACCTCGTTTTCCTACTCGAAGACGTACGTTACAGCGCAACCACTGCGAGCGGCGAAGAGCGACTCGTCACACCTTGGCCAATCGAACCCGGCTTGAGCTTGCAATGTCGATTTCGCGGTGCGCTGTGACTCCACTCGACGCCAAACGCACACTAGCTAAGTAAGATGCGAACGAAACTTTTTCTGCCGTTGATGCTGGGCGCGCTGATCGGTTGCGACGGCCGCTACAATCTCGGCGATTTGTCGGACGCAGTCACCGCGGGCGCGAGTGGCAGCAATTCGAGCGGCACGAGCGGCACGAGCGGCACGAGCAACGGCGGCAGCGCCAACGCGAACAGCGCGGGCACGAGCGGCAATGCCGGCAGCGCCAATGGCGGAAGCAGCGGCAGCAGTGAAGCGGGCAGCGCGGGCGCGAGCGGCAGCACGGATGGCGGCAGCGGCGGCACGGGTCCGCTCAATCCGTCGCGCTGGCTCGCGCTCGAAACCTTCGTTTCGACGACCTCGACACAGACCGAGCTGAGCTTGGTCGATCTGGTGAATCCGGGAGCTGTGCCGATCATCCTCGAATCCCAGGCAGCGACGATCGACAGCTTTTCACCGGACGGGCACTGGCTGCTCTATCGCGTGTTCAGTACCGCGGATTTGTCGGACTTGTACCTGGTGAACATCGCGGTGGACCCGAGCACGTACCACTTCGCGCTCACCACCAGCTACGACGCGCCGTGCAAGTGGGCGCCGGATTCGAGCCGGCTCGCTTGCATCAAGGTCAACGCCGCGACGGACACGCCCGCATCCGAAGCCGTCTATTTCGACACGAGCTCTGCCACGCTCGGCGCCGAACAATCGCTCGGCGAAGGCGAACGCGATCTCGCATTTCTGGACGCGAGCACGCTCGTGTACGGCTTCGGCGTGGACGATTTCGCGCGCGTCGCCTGGCAAGGCCAAACGCACGCGACGCCGCAAACGCTCGGCGTTGGTGGCGGCTTGATCTCACAGCAATCGCCGGACGGCGGGCGAGCGTTCGTGAAGCGCACCGATCCGAGCGATGCCGGCCAGGCGTTGGTCGATTTTCGCGCGGGGCAAGCCACGGCGATCGACGGCAAATACGCGTTCTCGATCAGCCCGAGCTTCGAGATCGGCTTCGCCAGCGTGGCGCCGGGCAGCGGCGAAGTCGGCGAGGGCAAATATTCGTTTTGGGTGGTGAACGGCGTTCAGCCGACGGACGTAGCTGAAGAGCCGATCACACAAGAGCGCGGCATCAACCCCGCTTTTCAAATCTTCGGACGCACGGTCGCGCGCTTGCTCAACGGCCGAGTGACCGTCACGACGCTCGGCAATAGCAGCATCGCTTTGGAGGATGCAGTCGCGGGCGACTACTCGAACGTGAACTGGCTGAACGTCGATCCGACGGGCACCTGGCTCTACTTCGGCACGGCCGAGCTCGATGGGCAGAACCAATTCATCGCCTCGAGCACCAAGCACTACCTGAGCCGACTCGATCCGACGGGCCCTTCGGCGGCGCACCTGATCGGCCAAGGCTACTTGGGACAAGTCGTGCGCTTCTCACCCGACGGCCAACACTTGTTGCTCGCCGGCTACGATACGAGCTCGTCGGTACCGATGGCGTTTCACTTGTTCGATTTGTCGGTCTTAGCGCCCGGCAACTCGGACCCGGGTGACTACACACTCGATTTGCCGTTCAACTGGTCGGACCCGGTGTGGTCGCCGGATTCGCGCTATCTCTCGTTCATTGGCGGCGCGCCGCAAACCGGTTCGCGCCCGAATTACGTCGTCGACGCGGAAGCGCCGACCGCGGCGCCGCGCCTCGTCATCGAATGCGGACCGGGCACGCCGTCGTCACCGACTTGCCCGGTCGCTGCGCTATTCCAACCGCCCGTGCGCTGAGCCGCGCGGCCGCCGGGCGCCGGCCGAGAATCCGGACCCGCGTGGCAGGGGGCGCTTTGCTGACGCGCCCTAAGCCATCGATCGCGCTTTGGAATCCGCCTCGACTGAGGTGAATATCCAATCCGCAACCTCGCGCGCGGAGGCGCTGAGCAAGCGCCTTGAGGCATGAATCATCACTAGAATTCGGCGCCTTGAGTGAAGTTCATCGCACGTGCTAGTACCCGCGACCGCGCTGCGCTAGAGCAGCCGCGCGA
>DASYCL010000355.1:0-9498 GCA_036500245.1 Polyangiaceae bacterium
CCTTCCACGGAGATCGCTTGCCACCCGAGCTTGGACAGCGCGCTGTCCACGCCCTCGGCGATGCTGGCGACGTGGCGGTCACTCTGCCCCGTCATCAGCACGAGGAAGTCCGCGTAGTCGACCTTACCGGTTACGTCGATGATCTCGACGTCGATCGCTTTCTTGTCGAGGCCCGCGCCGGCCGCGGCGAGCGCCATCTTCTGCGCGTCCTGCGACGGGCCGAGTTGAACGCTCTTGGGCGGGCTCGTCGAACGAACGGACTTTTTGACGATCTTAGTGGCCTTTTTCTTCACGTACGCGAATCCTCGAAGGGAGCAGCTTACCTCACGCCCGCGTCGGGCGAAAGCGCGGCTCCTGAAGCTTCGACGCGCGGGATCGATGCGTCGGCAAGCGGCGCGCTCGCGTCGGCCGCTCCGCTCGCGGGCCACGGCGCGACGATCGGCGGCTCGTACTCCGGCGGCGGCGTGCCCGGCGGCAATCTACGCCCGGAACAAGCCGCAAGGTCGCAACCGATCGCGAGCAGCGCAAACCAATATTTCACAGTGGAACTCCGCCTTCGAGCTCCGGCGAAGGAACGAGCCTGCCCGCGTCCTGCTCGCCGGCGTCCGCATCGTCGTCGTCCGAGTCCTCGGCTTCCTCCGGCGCGGCAGCTCCGAGCTCACTCGGTGCGGGCGGCGCGGCATCAGTGCCGGCGGCGCGCGCACCCCGCGCTCCCGGCGGCGCCACCACGAGCTCGTAGGCCGCGGGCGGCGGCGCGGGGTCCGCGGTCTGCGAGCGACACGCGAGCAAGCCGAGTGACAGCAAAAACCAGAGCCAGAATCGCTTCATCAGACCCAACGCTCCAAGTCGACGGAGCGCAGCGTTTCTAGCAGATTATGGGTTGGGCGGTAACCGAAGGCCTCGCGTGCCCGGCTGTCGTCCACCATGCAGACGTAGCGAATGAAATCGAGTTCGGGCGCGGGAAAAGAAGTCACGCGCCATTTGAACAACCGATCCACCGCGGCGCGCGCGACAGCATGTGGCACGCCGACCGTGTTTCGCCCCAGGAGCTGCAAAGCGCGAGAGAGCGACACGGGCGCCGGCCCGCCGATGTTGAAGATGCCGCGCACACCCGGCTCGAGCGCGGAGCACAGCGCACGCACCACGTCATCCTGATGCACGACTTGCATCATGGGATCGAAGCCGAGCAAGGTCGGGACGACCTTGAGCCGCAGGTAGTTGCTGGGCGCGTTTTTCACCGTACCGAGGATGTGCGACGGCCGCAAAATCACCGCCTCGGTACTGGGATAGCGCCACAAATAGGATTGCGCAGCTTGATCGAGCCCGACCAAATCGCGAATGTCGCTGAATGGACCGGCACCGAGCAGCGGCGCTTCTTCGTTCAGGAATTGGGGGTTGTCGGGTCGCGGTCCGTAGACGTTCGCGCTCGATAGCAGCACGACCTTTGGCACGGCGTAGCGTTCGGCATATTCGAGCAAACGCTGAAACGCGGTCAGGTTCCAGGAGTGGTGTTCTTCGGCGCTGCCGCGCGGATTGTGCATCACGCCGAGGTGCACGAGCGCGCGCACGCCACCGTGACGAAAGATTTCCCGCGCGCGTTTGCTGCGCAGATCGATCTCGTGATGTTCGATGTCGCGCGGCCGATCGGGAAACGCGCGACGATCGAGCCCAATCACGCGCGAGTGACGATGCAGCGCGCGTGTCAGCCTGCGCCCGAGCCGCCCGCAAATCCCGGTCACGACGATCGCGCGATCGTCTCGCGCCGTCGCTTCGATCACAGGAACACGCTCCGCCGCATCGATAGCCCGCGCCGCAGCATGTCCGAAATCTGCTGCCGCACGAGCCAAACCTTGTCCGAAACGACATTGTCGTCATCGTCCGGACCGCCGCTGAAGTGCATCGGTTCGCCGAAATGAACTCGATATTTGGTGGGCAGCGGCATCTGCGCGCCGGGCAACATCATTTGAGGGATCAGCGGGAAAACCGGCACATTGAGCACGCGCGCCGCCCACTTCACGTTCCCAAGACTCACGTATTGCTCCTCGGCGCCGATCACGGCAACGGGCACGATCGGTGTATTCGTTTCGATCGCGAGGCGCATGAAGCCAAGTCCGAACGGCTCGAGCTGGTAGCGGCGATCGAATGGCTTCGACACGCCACGAATTCCTTCGGGGAACGCGAGTAAGAGTTCGCCCATCTCGAGCAAGCGGTGCGCGTTCTCCGGCACGCCCACGACTTGTCCGACGCGGTTGAAGAATGCGGACACGAACGGCAAAGTCATGGTCCACTTCTCGACCATCGCCCGCGTCACGCGCGGCGGACTGGCATCGAAGAACATCGAGGAGCCGACGATCGCCGCATCGATCGGAACTTGCCCGGAGTGGTTTGCCACGAGCAACACGCGACCTTCGGGCACATTTTCGATCCCGAAAACCTCAGTCCGAAAATAGAGCCGATGAAAGAACGCGATCACCATCGCCGCGTGCCGCGCGGTATCGACGTCGAACCCGAACGGGTCGCCACCGAGCTCCAAGTAGCGCTGCTTCAGGATCGCGATCCGGCGCTCGAAGTCGCGTCCGAGTAGTCGCTCTTTCAACTCGTCCGCGGCTCTGCGTGCCGCTGCGCGCAGTCGCTCCGCTAGCGGCAGGGCGTAGCCAGCCACGTCGCTGAGCCGGGCAAGTGCGTTGCGAGAGTCCATTGCTCGCCGGAGTCTCGTCGCCCGCCGCCCAAGTCGCAATCGCTTTTCGGTTTCTCGCGCCGCGAGTGCATCGGCCCGCGCCGCGCCAAATTCGGGACCGCCTCAGGGTGCGCACGCGATAGGATGCGAGCTGTGGAGCGCGCGAACGTCATTCCAGCCCCGCTTCAGCCCGGTTCGCGAGTGCGCGTGATTGCGCCATCTAGCCCATTCGATCGCACATTGGTCTTGCGCGGGATTGGTTGGTTGGGTGAGCGCTACCGCGTCGAATTCGATCGGTCGATCTTCGAACGTACGGGTTTTTTAGCCGGCAGCGACGAGCGGCGGCTCGCCGAGCTCGACCGGGCATTGCAGGATCCCGACGTCGGCGCGATCGTGGCTGCACGCGGCGGCTACGGACTCACGCGCATCGCGCACCTCGCCGACTACGCTGCGTTGCAACGAAACCCCAAGTGGCTCGTCGGATTCTCGGACATCACGGCCCTTCACGTCGAAGCGCTCGCGGCCGGGGTCGCGTCGTTACATGGTCCGAACGCGGCGGGCCTCGGTCGCAGCGATCACTGGACGCGTCAACGCTTCGTGAACGCGCTCGAAACGCCCGTGTGCGGACTCGTATTCGACGGCCTCACTCCGCTCCGGCCGGGCAGCGCGGCCGGAGTGCTGGCGGGCGGGAATTTGAGCCTGCTCTTCACTTGCCAAGCGACCGGGCGCTTGCGTTTGCCGCCCAACGCCATTCTTGCGATCGAAGACGTAACCGAGTCGTCGTATCGGGTCGATCGCATGTTGAGTGCGCTGCTCGCGTCTGGAGCGCTCGATCGTGTCGCTGGCATCGTGCTCGGCGATTTCACGGATTGCCCAGACGGAGTGCATCGCGTGCCGCTGCAGTCGGTATTGCTCGAGCGCCTCGGGCAGCTCGGCGTGCCCATCGCGCAAGGACTGCGCTTTGGGCACGAGCGCTGGAACGATTTTGTGCCACTCGGCGTATCCGCCGAACTCGATGCGCGCGCGGGGCGACTCGTCGTCGCGCCGCGTTGAGCTTCACGTGAGACCGTCGTCGATCAGCTCGTCTTCGTCGACCGTGAGCTCGTCATCATCGTCGTGCACGCTCGGCTGTCGCGCTTGGGTTCCGGCGCGCGCCGGCGGACGACCCGCGCCGGGCGGCGGCGGCGGCTTAGCCGCGCTACGCGAACCAGGCGGGGGCGGCGGCGCCGGACGCGAACCAGCCGGAGGGGGCGGCGGACGTCCTGCGCCGGTCGGCGGCGGCGGCGGCTTGATCGAACCACCCGAAGGCGGTGGTGCTCCCGTGCGCGACGGCGGGGGCGGGGGCGGGCGCATCGACGGCGAAGGCGGCGCAGAACCTTTCTTCGCACCGGGCTTCGGCGGCGGGCCTCTACGACCCGGTCCCGAAGATGGAGGCGGAGGAGCTACTTCGCCGCCACCCATGTCGACATCGACGTCTTCGTCTTCGGCTTCGGCGTGCGACACGCCGTTCGTGCTCGCTGCGGAAACTGCATGCCCAGCGGCTTCTTCCGGCATCGCGGTCGGCGGCGCTTCGAGCGCCTGCGCGGCCGGCGGCAGCGGTGACTCAGCGCGAACTGCAACCGGCTCCGCTGCTGCTTCTTGCGCAACTTCGCTCGCCTCGCTCCCCACCAGCGCCGACTCCGCGATCGCTGCGGGGGCCTCGAGGGCACCGGGCGCATCCGGAACTTCGAGCTCGTCATTCGAAGCCGCGGCGGCGGCGGCCGCTTGGTTTTCGGCGGGCGCTTCGTTCGCTAGGGGCTCAGGCTCAGGCTCCGCCTTGGCGGCCTTGGGCTTGCCCGGTTTCCCGGGCTTTTCCGCTTTTTCGGCCGGCGCTAGCGCTGGTTTTGCCGAGACCGATTTCTCTTCCGGTGGCTCCGAGCTCGGCCGTTTCAGCATATTGGCTTTGGCGCGTTCGAGACCCTCCGTAGCCTCGGGATCCTGCGCCTTCATACGCAACACGCGTCGCCATGCGTCTGCGGCCTCGCGCGGATCGACAAGCTTCTCTTCCCACAGCCGCGCCACTTTGCGCGCAAGCTCTGCGCGCGCCGCCGGATCCTTTCCGCGCAGGATCTGATCTTCGTACAACTGAACCATGCCGCGGTAGTCTTCGAGCTCGATGTAGAGCTGCGACAGCTGATCCATCACCGCGGTGTCCGACGGCGACAGATCGTGCAAGCGCTTCAAATCAACCGCCGCGCCGGCCGAATCCTTGAGCTTCTCGCGGCGCAGGTTCGCGCGACGCGCCAGTAATTTGCGCACCAGTGGCCCGTCGAACACCTCTTCCAGGGCGCGATTGAGCACGTTCTCCGCACGCTTGGGCTCACCCACTTCATCCGCCAAGCGTTCGAGCGCGGCGAGTGGTTCGTCATCCACATGGGTGACGATGGCATCGCCGAGCCAAGTAAATGCTTGCTCGGTGTCCTTCAATTCGCGGTACGCGAGTTCCGCGGCGCGCCCGAGCAACATGCCGCGCGTGCGGCCGCCATCGCGCGAGCCTTGTCCGCCGTTGGCTAGAGCCTCGGCCAAAGTGCGCCGCAATTTCTCGGTCTTTTGCTCGGCATCTGAAGTCCGCGCGATCGCTTCGAGCGAATTGAGGGTTTCTTCCTGCGCTGCGCCGCCCAGCGCGAGATCGAAGAATGCGCGCGCTTTGTCGTAGGCGCCGTGGTTCGCGGCCACGCTCGCCGCCCGGCCGAGCGCCGCGAGCTTGTCGCTCGGCGCTTTGCAGCGCGTGACCTGACGCTCATAAATTTCGATGATCCTCGGGACCGAATCGCTCAGCTTCGCGAGCCGCGCCAGCAGCGGCTCGACATCTGCGGGCGGGACGCTCGTCAATGCCTGCTCGCCGTGGTTGATCGCTTCGCCGGCTTCGACTCCGGCCTGGGCGAGCACCTCGGCCTGACGCACCATTTCGTCGGCGCGCGATGGACCGCTGAGCTCCTGAACCAAGAGATCATGGGCGATGCCGAGCGCATCGAGGTCCTTCAATTTGACCGAAATTTGCTCGAGTTTTTGCGCAATTTCCGGATCCGCGCCGCGCGTCCGCGCAAGCTCCTTGGCCACGCTCGCCGCATCCGCATCACGCCCGACTTCGACGAACCGCTCGAATGCGCCGCGCAGCGACGCGTTCCGCGCCGCGCTCATCGGCGCTTCGAGGTACCACTCCACGAGCTTGGTTGCGACCACGCCTTTCCAACCAAGCGAGTCGCCCAAGCGAACGTACTCGTCGCGACACGCTTCGTCGCCGGCGTCCGCCACTTGCATCAGCGCGGCGAGCGCTTCGTCGCTCTTGCCGACCTTCTCATGCAGGATTTCGGCGAGCCGGCGAGTCATCCGGCTCACTTCTTCTTCGTCGCCCTCGACTTCGATCAGCTCCGCCAGGTGCTTGGCGACGCGCGGCCAATCTTCGAGCTTTTCGCACAACACCGAGAGGCGCCCCACGGCGTCGAAATTTTCCGGATCGAGCTGACGCACCAAATCCAGCGCTTTGACCGCCGCTTTCGCGTCATCCAGTGTTTGTTCGTACAAGTCAGCGAGTCGCTCGGCAACTTTGAGCTTCTCCGCTTTGTCGTCGAGCACGAGCAAGCGACGCTCGAGCGCGTCGGCGACGCCCTTCGGCTCCTCGAGCCGCTCGTACAGTTCGGCAATCTTTGCCAGCGCTTCTTCGTGCTTCGGGTCGAACTCCTTCAGCAATCGCTCGTAGACCGCGATCGCGCCTTTGAGATCGTCGAGGCCATCAGCGATGAGCGTCGCTTGACGCAGCAGCACTGAGACGTGTTGCGCCGGCTCCGTCGACGCTTTCTCCAAACGAGACAGCAATGCGACGGCTTCTTTGAATTCACCGCGCTCCTCGGCGTCGTCCGCCAAAGTGCCGAGTGCTTCGAGATCGTCGCCGTCTTTGAGCAGCTCTTCCAAGGTTTGGCGCGCCGCTTCCGGGTTGCCGAGCGCTTCCCGCTGGAGCTTCGCCGCGCGCTTACGCAACGAAGATCGCAGCACCTTGTTCGTGAGCTTGTCCGCGCGGCGCAGCAAAAATCCCGCGAGATCCTCGTTGCGCTCGGCCTTCACATAACGCTGCTCGAGCTCACTCGCATACTCTTCGTTGACCGGATCGAGCTCGGTCGCTTGCTCGAGCCGCAATACCGAACTCGAATCGTCCCCCGAGCGCGACAAGTAGCCGGCTTCGGTGGCGAACAATGCGGCTTTCTCGGGTGACAACTCGGCGAGTTGGGCGCGCTCATCGACTGCGGTGGCGGCTTGATCCCAGGCTTCGGCCGCGACGAAGCAGCGCTCCGCCGACTCCCACAGCGTCGCGCTCTTCAGCAACGACGCGCCCTCGGCGAAGGCCTCGCCAGCGCTGAGCGTCTCTCCGTTGCCTTCGCGTAGCTCACCGAGTTTCTTCAGCAGCGCGCCGCGTTGAGTTTCTTCCGCAATCGCATCGATGTTCTCGGCGATCACTTGGATTGCGAGCTCGCGCCGTTCGCCTTTTTCGAAATAGCGAACCGCAGTCGTGATCGCTTCGTCGTCGCCCGCGGCGAGCGCGGCGATACGCGACCAGGCTTCGCCGGTCGCCACCGGGTCTTTGCGCTTTTGTTCGTGCAGCTTGGCGAGCGCCTTTTCCAAGGAAATGCGCGCTTCGACATCGAGCGTCTGCTCTGCTTCTTCCGCGAGCAACGTCGCGAGCTCGTCCCAGCGACTCTGTTTTTCGAGTAGGCGCTTGAGCGCGCCGCGCGCCGGTTCGTCGTCGGGATCGAGGACGAGCAATTCCTTGAACGAGGTGATCGCGCCGTCTACGTCTCGCAGCTGTGTCTCACACAAGCCAGCGACTTCGCGCAGCCAACCTTGGCGCTGATCGGTGTCGGCGCTTTCGTCGTGGCCGGCGGCGAGCAGGATCTCACGCAAATCTTGGAATTTGCGCGTTTGGCGCAAGAACGGCTCGAGGAAGCCGATCGCATCGGCGTTGGCCGGCTCGATTGTAAGCACTTCGCGAAACTTCGCCGCCGCGTCGTTCTTCTTGGCTTTGCGAGCGAGCGTTTGCGCAACCTCGATCAGCGCAGCGACACGCTCGGAGGCATCCGCCCCGGGCGCCGGCGCGAGCGCGTCGAGCATCGAATCGTCGCCGCCGGCTTCCATCGATTCGGAAACCAACTTGCGCGCTTCGCCGGCGAGTGCGCCCTGCGGATTCGCTTTCAAATAGGCAGCCGCGCGCGGCGCAACTTCTGCCGAGCGATTCAATTGCGCGCCGTAATACATCGCGAGCTGCACCGCGCGATCATGCGTCGGCACGAGCTCGAGCGCGCACATCGAATAGGATAGGCCGTGCTCGCCCGGATACTCTTCGGCGAGTTCGACGAAAAGCTCCGCGCCTTCCGCGCGCTCGGCGTCCGGCACCTTTTGGCCAGACTGAGCGCGCTCCAAAATCACCGTGCCGAGTTGCTGCTTCAGGGTCGCATCTTGGCCGCCATCGAGCTCGCGCGCGCGACGAAACGCGGCCGCCGCACCCGCGAAGTCGAGCGCGTTTTTGCGCACGTCGCCTTCGTCTTGATAGAGCGCGACTTTACGTTCGCTGTCGTCGACGAGATCTTGCTCCATCTCGAAGTACGGCACCGCCTCGGCCCATTGCCCCGCGGCCTTGTACAGCTCGCGCAGCGCATAAATCGAATATTGACTCGAAGCATCGTATTCGATGGCGCGGCGGTAGTTCTCGATCGCTTTTTTTGCCTGCGCCAGCGGCGGATTTTGCCAGAGTTGCCCGAGCTCCTCGTGAATCGCGGCAACTTGAGCGCGCAACTCCGGGTCTTGCTGCGCCAGCGGCGTGAGCGCTTTGGCGCGCCGTTCGAGCAGCGCGACCAGCGCTTTGCTGTCGCCCTTTTCGCGATAGAGCTCGGCCAATCGCTCCGCCGGAGTCGCCTGCGTCGGGTCCCGGTCAATCGCAATCATCAACGCGCGCGCGGCGCGATGTGCGTC
Organism: Polyangiaceae bacterium; assembly: GCA_036500245.1. Classification (GTDB taxonomy): domain Bacteria; phylum Myxococcota_A; class Polyangia; order Polyangiales; family Polyangiaceae; genus PMG-095. The sequence goes on from DASYCL010000355.1 coordinate 8,678, forward strand.
ACCGAGCGTGGTCGACCAAACATTCGCCGCCTCCGTCAGCCAATGACACGCGAATGCCGGATCGCTCGTCGCGGTGCCTACTTTTTCCAGTAGCATCGCATACGACTTCGGATCGCTCTGCCCGGCTTGGTGGGCATAGGTGATCGTGTCTTGGTCGTGCGGATTTTGGACCAGACGCTGAACCAGCGTCTCCATTTCACGAGGGTCCATCTTGCAGTGACGCTAACACGCAGGGAGAACGACCTGCAACGCGCAAACCCAAGAGTATCGCCAGGATTTGCCAGCCAGTCAGCAGGCAAGATTTTGTGCGAACCTAGCCTCGGCCGGGGAGCGGGCCGTTCGATTCGGGTCACGCAAACTGCGCGCTATTCGAAGCGACCGTAACGTTCGTTGCCTTTTTTCGCGAGCAACGGCTTCGAGCTCGGGTGCGGATGCGCCCCATGCTTCGACTGCGTGAGTGCACCACTCGCCGACTGCGCCGTCTCTGCGAACGGCGCAGCATTGGAATTTTCCAGCGTACTGCTACTAGCACGCGCCGAGGATTCTGCGCTCGGGCTCAGCTGCTCAGCGACAGGGTTCGAGCTGGAACTAGTTCCAGAAGCGCGCGCTTGTGCGTTCGAGCTGCGACGAGTGAGCAGCGCTCCAGCGAGGATCAATAGCAGCGCGCCGAACGCGCCGGCCACGATCAGCGCCGTGCGCCGCGGAACAATCAGCTTTTCGCGCGAAGACAGCGTGAGCCGCTGCCCGCTTTCGAGTGCGCGCGCGCTGGCTTCGGCCGCATCGAGTTCGGTGATCAACTCTTCCGCGGTCGCAGGGCGATC
>DASYCL010000356.1:0-5537 GCA_036500245.1 Polyangiaceae bacterium
TCACGGTTTTCCAAAGAGAGGCGGCCACCTTAAAACTGACCGAACAGGCGCCAGCCGCGCAGCTAGAAGCGCGAGCGGCCAAGCGCTGATTTCCGCGTAGGGCCCAGAAACATCCCAAGGATGTGATGAACAGTCAGAATAGACAGAGATAACCCCGTGTGGCGCGAAAGCCGAGACATGGACACGGATTCAGCATGGGCAGATCGCGATTCCAGCCGCATACTCACGCGCTACTCGGAGGTAATTAGATGGGACTACATATCGGAAGCATCGCACCGGACTTCGAGCAAGATTCGACGGCCGGTAAAATCAAATTCCACGACTACATCGGAAGCGGCTGGGCGGTTCTGTTTTCGCATCCGAAAGACTTCACCCCCGTGTGCACGACCGAGCTCGGTCGCGCGGCGAGTCTGAAGCAGGAGTTCGACAAGCGCAACGTGAAGATGATCGCCGTCAGTGTCGACGACGCAGAGTCGCACAAGCGCTGGGTGCCGGACATCGAACAGACGCAAGACACGAAGATGAATTTTCCGATCCTTGCCGACTCGGATCGCAAAATCGCCAAGCTCTACGACATGATTCACCCCGAAGCGAACGACACGCTCACCGTGCGCTCGGTGTTCGTCATCGACAACAACAAGAAAATCCGCGCGACGATCACGTATCCGGCCAGCACCGGCAGGAACTTCAGCGAGATCTTGCGCGTGATCGATTCACTGCAGCTCACCGACAACTACAAAGTCGCGACTCCCGCCGATTGGAAGGACGGCGACGATGTCGTGATCGTGCCCTCGGTCAGCGATCCCGCGGAAATCAAGCAGCGCTTTCCGAAGGGCTACAAAGAGCTTCGCCCGTATCTGCGCATGACGCCGCAGCCGAACAAGTGACCCCGCGCGCACACGACGCGAAATGAGAAAAAGAGCGAAGTGTGAAAGCACTTCGCTCTTTTATTTTTGGGTTTTGCCTAGTGCGACTCAGCGCGCGCGGCGACGACGGAACGCGGCCGCAGCGCCGAGCGCGAGGGCGAGGCCGTACGCGCCGTAACCGCCGCTGTTCGCGTGAAGCGCCGAGAACGCGCAGCTCGCCGAAGCCGAAGCTTCACCGTTCGCTTCGCAGCTGTTGGTGGTGCTGTCGCAACTCGAGCTGCCCGAAGCTTGCGCATTCACGGTGACGTTCGGCAACGCGGCCTTGATCGCGTCGATGCAGCTCTGCAGATTGCCGTTGTGATCGACGTAGTTGCCGTCGCAGAAGAGCGCGCCGCTCGCCTGCATGCAGTCGGCGGTGCAACCGCCAGTCAAGTGGTCCTCGCAGGATACGTAGCCGTCCGCTTGGCACATGACTTGGCAGTGCAAGCTGCTCGACGCGGTGCACGAGCCCGTGCAGCTGCCTTGACACTTCGCCGTGCAAGTCGCGCTGGGCGGCGTGCCGGTGCAGTTCGTGTGGCACTGTGCCGAGAAGTGCGCCTTACACGAAGCCATGCATTGGCCCATGTTGCCGGACGAAGAGCACTCCCCGTTGCACTGCGCGTCCGCCTGCGCATTGCAGTCGGTTTCGCAGTTGAAGGTTCCCTGCTGCGCCGTGCAGTTCGCCATGCAGTCGCCGTTGCAGCTTGCGGTACACGACGGCAATGGGTCGCCCGTGCACATGCCATCGCAGCTCGCCTCGAGGTTCGCCGCGCAGGCCGCTTCGAAGTGCACCGGTGTGCAATTCACGGTGCAGCCGCCCATCACCTCGGCCGTGCACGTCGCATTCGCGTCGACGTCGATGTTGTTGCAGGCGGCAATGCTCGCCGCGTGCGCCACCTTCGTCGACACGAACGGCATGGCGAACAGAGCGGCCGCAAACACACTCAAAGCAAAAGAATTTTTCATAAAGCCCTCGAGCTTGAGACTATAGCATTGCCCAGCAATGGCCACGTCCCGCGCGGCCCAAGCAAGCTTTGCAAGTGGAGTGCCGGCACTCCTTCAGGCTGATACGCGCCGAGACTCGGATCCTCCCCACGAATCAACTCGGCCCGGCCGCGACAATCGGATCCCGGTGTTGCCCGGGAGCCACAGCAGTCGCGCCGTAAAATGTCGAGCGAGTCCGCGCCATTTCCACGAGCACGGGCGCCGGCGTGAAGCGCGCGCCGAGTGCGCTCTGATATGCCTCGAGCCGGCGCACCACCTCGGCCGCGCCAATCAAGTCGATGTAGTGAAACGGGCCACCGCGAAAAGGCGGAAAGCCGAGCCCGAAAATCGCGCCGATGTCGCCGTCCCGCGCGCTCCGCAAAATGCCTTCGCCGAAGCAGTGCGCGGCTTCGTTCAACATTTGGAGCGATACCCGCGAGACGATCTCGTGCTCGGATAGCTCGTTCCTCGGCTCGACCGAGAGCAGCGCGTAGACACTGCGGTCGACCTCTTTTTCGCTCTTGCCCTTGTTCGCGTAGTTGTAAAAGCCACGCTGGTTTTTCTTACCGAGCCGCTGATCGGTAAGCAGGCGCGCGACGCCCGGCGGCTCGGCCATGCGCTCGCCGAACGCTTCGTGCAACACGTGTCCGACTTTGGCGCCCACATCGATACCGACTTCGTCCAAAAGCGTGATTGGCCCGACCGGAAAACCCCATTTGACGAGCGCCGCGTCGATCCGCTCGATCGCGACGCCGTCAGCGAGCAAGAACGCCGCTTCGCTCAAATACGGGCCCAAGATGCGCGAAGTGTAAAAGCCCGCGCCGTCGCGCACGACGATCACGGTTTTGCCTTGACGCTTGCCGAGCTCGACGCACGTCGCCGTCACCTGCGGCGCGGTGATGGCGGTGACGATCACCTCGAGCAGCGGCATTTTGTGCACCGGAGAAAAGTAGTGCATGCCAATCACTTGTTCGGGCCGGCGCGCGCCCTCGGCAATTTTCGCAATCGACAAAGACGAAGTATTCGACGCAAAAATGCAGCGTTTTCCCGTGTGCGCCTCGACCTCCGCGAGCACGCTGCGCTTGAGCTCGAGATCCTCGAACACGGCTTCGATCACGAGATCGACTCCGTCGAAGCCCCCGTAGTCGGTGGTCGCGGTCACGCGCGCCATTTGTAGATCCCGTTCGCCCGCGGGCATCCTGCGCGATGTGACGCGCTGGTCAAAAATATCGCGCACGTATTTGAGCCCCTTGCCGAGCGCGGGTTCGTCGCGATCTTTGAGGCGCACGTCGGTCTTGGCGAGCGCAGCCGTGACGTAAGCAATGCCCGCGCCCATCAGCCCAGCACCGAGCACGGCCACGCGCTGCACCGGTCGCGCTTCCACGGATGCGGCGTCGTTGCCGCGATCCTTTTTCAGCTCCGTCGACGCAAAGAAGACATGCATCAGCGCGCGCGCTTCTTCGCTCACGACCAAATCCCCGAACGCGCGCGCCTCGGCTTCGAGCCCAGCTTGCATGCCGTTCGCCAAGCCGAGCTTCACCACGTCCAAGATGCGCTCGGCGGCTGGGTAGTTGCCGTGCGTTTTCTCGAGTGTCTGCTTTCTGGCTTGGTCGAAGACGAGCTTTCGTCCGAGCGGATTGTCGGCGAGCGCGAACTCGGCGAGCCGCTCTTTGTCGAACACGCGCCGAAAGAGCGAACGTCGGGCGGGAACTTTTTTCGCTCGCGCGAGCGCGAGCTTGGTCGCGACCTCGAGCAAAATCGCAGCCGGAACCAGCTCATCGATCAGACCCAAGCGTTGCGCGCGCTTGCCGTCGATTTGCTTGCCGGTCAGCAGCAAATCGAGCGCAGCTTGCACGCCGATCAAGCGCGGCAGGCGCTGCGTGCCGCCGAGCGCCGGCAACACACCGAGTTGAACTTCCGGCAAACCGAGCTTGGTTTTTTCATCGCTCGTGGCCACGCGCGCCGTGCAGGCCAGAGCGAGTTCGAGCCCGCCGCCGAGGCAAGCGCCGTGAATCGCCGCGACAACGGGCATGCGCAACTCAGTCAACATCGAGAGCGCGCGTTGGCCTGTGCGCGAAAGTTCGCTGGCTTGCTCCGCGCGTTCGACCGCATTCAGCATTTTGATGTCCGCACCGACAATGAAGCCTTCGGATTTGCCCGAAGTGATCACGACGGCTTTGATCGTCGTGTCCGCTTCGAGCCGCGCGAACAGGCGCGAGAATTCGTCAGCAAAATCGGCCCGGAGCGTGTTCACCGCTTCGCCGGGCACGTCGAAGCGCACGAGCGCCACGCCGTCCGCGCGTCGCTCGACAAACAGGGACGCGCTCAGTGTGTCCGCGCCGTTCACGCGACCTCCAGCACCATCGCCGCGCCGAGCCCGCCCGCGGCGCAGGCGGTGCACAGCGCGAACTCGCCCCCGCGTCGCCGCAATTCGCGCAGCGTTTGCGAAATCTGTCGCGCGCCCGTGGCCGCGAACGGGTGACCGAGCGCAATCGAACCGCCGGACACGTTGAGCTTGTCCCAATCGATCTTGCCGAGGCGTTTGTCGCGGCCGAGTTTTTGTTGGGAAAAAGTATCGCTCTCGAAGGCCTGAATGTTGCTCAGCACCTGCGCCGAGAAGGCCTCGTGCATGTCGACCAAGTCCATATTTTTCAGCTTGAGCTCGGCGCGATCGAGCGCCAGCGGAGCGGCGTAGGCCGGACCCATCAAGAGCTGTTCTGCGGGATCGACCGCGGAAAATGCGTAGCTGCGGATGTAGCCGAGCACCTCGAGGCCGAGCGTCTTGGCTTTCTTCTCGCTCATCAAGAGCAGCGCGCTCGCGCCATCCGTGAGCGGTGAACTGTTGCCGGCAGTGACCGTGCCGTACTTGCGATCGAAAACGGGTTTCAGTTTGGCGTAAGCGTCGAGCTCGGAGTCTTTGCGCAGCAAATTGTCTTCGTCGATCGCTTCGTAGCGCGGCGGCACGAACACGGGCATGACTTCTTCGCGCAGCCGTCCGTCAGCCCAAGCTTGTGCGGCGAGCGTGTGGCTGCGGTGCGCGAATTCGTCTTGAGCTTCGCGCGAGATGCCATTTTCTTTGGCCATTTTTTCCGCGCTTTCGCCCATGGTGAGGCCGGTCGAAGGTTCTTTCAGCGCCGGCGGGATCGGCATCAGATCGCTCGCGCCGAGCCCGGAGAACGCGCGCAATTTCTCGCCCAACGATTTCGCTTTGCTCGCTCGCACCAAGGCTTCGCTGAGCTTTTTGCTCGCGGCCATGGGCACGTCGCTCGCGCTGTCTGCGCCGCCCGCGATACCGCAATCGATCGCGCCCGCCATGATCGATTCGGCGACGTTCACCGTCGACTGGTAACTCGTGGCGCACGCGCGCGCCACGCTGTACGCCTCGATACTGCGCGGCATGCCAGTGCCGAGCACGATCTCGCGCGCGATGTTCGGCACCGATAGCGACGGGATCACTTGCCCATAGACGACTTGATCGATCTGACGCGGTTCGATGCCCGTGCGCTGCAAGAGCTCCGCCACGACGATCTTGCCGAGCTCGAGCGCGCTCAGATCGCGATAGGCCGTGCCTTGTTTCGCGAACGGCGTACGCAGGCCAGAAACGATCGCGACGCGCCGATCGCCGTTGTTTTTTGCCATCTAGGGCCT
>DASYCL010000357.1:0-2462 GCA_036500245.1 Polyangiaceae bacterium
CGAGCAAGTGGCGCTGCTCGAAAAGCTCGCGCCGCGGCCGGGTGAACATGGCCGGCTCGCGGAAAAACTGCGCATTTTGCGGCGTTCACAGACGTATCTCGAGCTCGCCGGGCAAGTCGAGCACGCGCTGTCGGAGCGGGACGGTTCGATTTCGGAAGAGCTCTCCGGCCTGATTCGTCAAGCTTCGCGCGTCGCGGACGACGCGTCGCAAGCGCGCGCGCTGTGCGACGCGCTGTCGCGCGCGGCTGTCGAAATCGAAGAAGCGGTGCGCGCCGCCGAGCGTTTGCGCGCCGATCTCGACGTCGAAGCGCAGGACATCGACGCGCTGGAGGCGCGCTTCGCCGAGCTCGATCGCTTGGCGCTCGCGCTCGCCGTCGCGGGCGACGCACTTGCCGAACGACTCGATGCGCTGCGCCAGGAGTTGACCGTGCTCGAAGGCACCGAAGAGCGTGCGAGCTTCGCCGAAGCCGAAGTCGAAGCCGCGCTGGAGCGCGCGCTCGCTTTGGCCGGGCGACTACACCAAGGTCGCAGCGCGCACGCCACGGAGCTCACGCGGCGGATCGAAGTCGAGTTCTCCGCCTTGTGTTTGGTGGGGGCACGCATCGAGCTCGGGCTTGGCCAAGCCAAGCCGAGCGAGCTCGGTCCACTCGGGATCACGCAGTTGGAAGCGCGTTTCGCGGCCAATCCTGGCGAACCCTTCGGCCCGCTCGCAGAGGTAGCCTCGGGCGGCGAGCGCTCACGCCTACTCGTTGCGCTGCGCTGCGCTGGCCTCGAAACCGGCGCAGAAACGTTGGTTTTCGACGAAATCGACGCGGGCGTCGGCGGCGCGGCGGCGGAAGCCGTGGCCGCGCGGCTGCGTCGCGCCGCCGAATCGCGCCAAATCATTTGTATCACCCATCAGGCTTGTGTCGCAGCGCGCGCGGCGGGTCATTTTCGCGTGCATAAAGTGCAGAGCGGCGGCCGCACGCGCAGCGAGGTCGAAGCCTTGAACCACGCCTCGCGCGTGGACGAACTGATGCGCATGCTCTCCGGCGCACGCACCGAGAACGCGCGCCGCCTGGCGTTGGATTTGGTCAACGCCGCTCGCGTCGAGCGCAAACGCCCCGCGGCATAGCGCGCGTCGGTGCGACGGATTGCCGCTGGCGCGCGCGGTAGAAGTCGCTGATATCTTGCGCAACGTGGTCGATTGAGTAGCGCGTATTAGGCGCTCAGAATCGCGTTCGTGATGCGACGTGCGAATGCCGCCAAGCGACGTCCGGCGAGGAGCTGCTCTTTTTCTGGCCGAGCCAAGCGCTTTACGGCCAGCTCGAGCCGCAGCGCATCGCCCTTCGAGCCGCAGCGCCGCTTGGCGCAGAGTTCGAGTGGTCCGCGACCGCGAGTATAGCGCGCGCCGCGTCCCGCGTTGTGCTGCGCCAAACGCGCCGCGATATCGAGCGCAATGCCCGTGTAGAGCGAACCATCATTGCAGCGCGCGATGTAGAGAAACCAAGTTTCCTGCACGACGTAGCGTTATTTAGCATTGCCCGGAAAAACCGAGAAATTTTGGGCGGCGCGGGCTACGCTGCGTGCCAGGTGTCGATGCCGCAGAGTTCTCCCGCGAGCACGAAACCGCGCGGTCCGAGCCTGTACGCGCAGGTGTTGTGCGCCATCACCGCTGCGGCATTGCTCGGTTGGCTGCGTCCGGCTTGGGGTATCGCGATGCAGCCGCTCGGGGACGGCTTCGTGCGCCTGATCAAAATGCTGATCGCGCCCGTCGTGTTCACGACGCTCGTGCTCGGCATCGCCGGGATGAAGGATCTCAAAGCCGTCGGCCGTACCGGCGCGAAAGCGCTCCTTTGGTTCGAGTTCACGACCACGCTGGCGCTCGTGATCGGCATCGCGATGGCGCACTTGGTACGGCCCGGTGCGGGCTTACACGCAGTCGCGCAAAAACTCGATCAATCGGCGCTCGATCGCACGCTGTTGGCCCCGCACCCGCGCGGTTTCATCCAGCACGTGCTGTCGATTATCCCCGATACTTTCTTCGGCGCATTCGCGCGCGGGGACATGCTGCAGGTACTCCTCCTCGCGATCCTCACCGGCATCGTCTTGTCGCGCTTGGGTGAGCGGGCAAAGCCGCTCGTGGACGTGCTCGAGAACGCGGCGGCTGCGCTGTTCGGCATCGTCGGGCTGGTGATGCGGCTTTCGCCGCTCGGCGCGTTCGGCGCGATGGCGTTCACGGTTGGCAAGTACGGCATCGGCACGCTCGGCAGCTTGGCCAAGCTGATGGCGGCGTTTTACGGTACTTCGCTGCTGTTCGTGTTCGTGGTGCTCGGGTTCGCCCTGCGCTTGTCGGGGCTTTCGATTTGGCGCTTGGTCGTCTACTTGAAGGAAGAGCTTGCGATCGTGCTCGGCACTTCGTCTTCGGAGTCCGCGCTGCCGCAACTGATGGAAAAGCTCGAAGCCGTGGGGGCTGCGCCTTC
>DASYCL010000358.1:0-15511 GCA_036500245.1 Polyangiaceae bacterium
TCGTCGCGCGCGACCGGGCGCAGGTATTCGCCGCGCAATTCACGCTGCCAATACACCCCCGAAAGTGAACGTGGCGCGAAACGATAACGATAAAATTGCGCCCGAACGTAGCGCGGCGGTCGATCTCGAAACGGCTGTAGCGCAAATAATGGATCGACGACGTGGTCTCCGCGCAGGAGTTTGTCGACCAAGTGTAAGAACCACGGCTGATCGCCGGCTGAGCCGAACGCGGCGAACCAGAGCTGCCAATCGAGCTTCAATTGATACGGCGCGACGATGCAGGGCCGGCGCTTGGGATCACCCGGTTTGCAAGGCAGTTCGTACTCGACCCAGTGCGCGTTCGGCGCGAGCGCGTCGTCGAGCGTGCCTTCGAGCACGACTTCGTTGCGCTCGCGATTCACGCTACCGAACGCGCCGTAAGTGTTGACCAGATCGAACGGTTCGAAAGAGGCATTCATCGCTTGGCGCGGCGAGAGCAAATTCACGATCGGGTTGAGGCTCAGGATGCCAATCAACGCCAGCAATCCGCCGGTGACGATGCGCCGCGCGAAGCCGAGCGGAACCGGCATTTTTCGACCGATCGCACGCAGACGCTTCGGCGCGAGCCAAACGAACGCATCGTCGTCGAAGCACGACCACGCGATGGTGATCGTGAGCCAATTCAAGAACGATAGATTGCCGCTCAGGATCAGGCAGAACTGAAACAAGATGATCAGCGCGCCCGCGACGTAACGCAGGCGCTTCGGGCCGAACACGCCGAACGGCGCGACCAGCTCGGCGAAGTGATTGAACAGCACGCCGAACTCATGAACCTTCTCGGGCATGCGATGAAACGCGGCGCTGAGCGGGTTCGGCAGCGGCTGTGTTTCGTAGTGATACGCGAGACACGACAGATCCGTCCAGCACGCATCCCCGCGAATTTTGATCATGCCCGCGCCGAACATGATGCGAAAGGTCAGCCAACGCAACAGCACGATCACTGGCCAAGGCACGCTGCCGGCGAACGGCTTCACGGAGCGCGGCGGCACCAAGAAAATCGCTAAAAATCCGGTCTCGCACAGCAAGGACTCCCAGCCGTAGCCGTAGAAAATCTGGCCGATGTGCACGAACGACAGATAGAAGAGCCAGAGCAGCGCCATGATCGGCGCGTTCGCGAAGCCAGCGAGCACGACGAGTGACAGCGCGAGCCCGAGCCAAGCGCACACGCCGAGCAGCGCGTCGCTCGAACCGAACCAAAACAAACTCGGCAAGCGCCAAAACCCAGCCGAGCTCGAGCCGAGCTGAGCTGAGACGCGACGCAGAAAATCGTGCGCCGGCAATAGGCCGTCGGCACCGATCAGCGGGCGCCATTGTTTCACCAACGCCAAGAACGCGACGGCATAGATCAACCCCAAGAAACGCAGAAAGACGAAGCGCGTCAGTTGATAGCGCTCGGGCGCAAAGCCCCATGCAAACGGCGCGAACCCGGGCTCCGAGCTCGAGTCGGGCCGCGAATCAGCCGCGGGTTCCGCCCCGTTCGCGCTCGCTTCGGACGACATGGCGCGCGAGGATAGCGCCGGATCGGCTCAGCGCGTAGCGAGCGCGTAGTCTGGATTGGCGACGTGAATCGGCGTGCCGGAAATCAGCGCGCGCACGTTGTCGACCGTGATTTCCAGCAGGCGCTTTCGCGCCGGCAGGCTGGTCCAGGCGATGTGTGGCGTGATGACGCAGTTCTTCGCCGACAAGAGCGGATTGTCGTCGCGCGGTGGCTCGCTCGAGAGCACGTCGAGCGCCGCGCCGGCGAGCGCAGCGGAGTCGAGCGCGTGACGGAGCGCGGGCTCGTCGATCAGCGCGCCGCGCGCCGTGTTGATCAAAAATGCGCTCGGCTTCATTAGCGCGAGCCGCGCCGTCGAGACCAGGTGCTTCGTCTCCGGCGTGAGCGGGCAGTGCAACGTGATCACGTCGCACTGCCGGAACAGTTCGTCGAGCGGCAAGCGTTCGACGGCTTCGTCGCCCGCGCGCGCATGACCGAGCTCGGCGGCGCAAACTTGCATGCCGAGCCCGCGCGCTGCCGCGGCCACCCGCCGGCCGATCGCGCCGTAACCGACCACGCCGAGCAGCTTGCCGTCGAGCTCCGTGATCGAGCTCAAGCGATAGCTGAAATCAGGGGATTTCTGCCAATCCCCCGCGTGCACAGAAGCATCGTGCGAACCGACTCGATGACACAACTCGAGCAAGAGTGCGATCGCGTGCTGCGCTACGCTGACGTTACTGTACGAAGGCACATTGCAAACCGGGACGCCGCGCGCGCTCGCCGCTTTCAAATCGACCGCGTTCACGCCCGTGGCGAGCACACCGATGCCGCAAAGTTTCGGCGCGCGAGCGATCACGTTCGCGTCGAGTAGTACCTTGTTGGTCAGCGCGATTTCCGCATCGAACGCCCGTTCGACGGCCTCTTCGGGTGTCGAGCGATCGAAGACCGTGAGCTCACCGAGCTCGGCGAGCGGAGTCCAAGGATTGTCGCCGGGGTTGATCGTGTAGCCGTCGAAAATGACGATCCGAGTCATTGTCTCGAAGCTTAGCGCCGGGCTTCGCTGATCGCGGCGCGGCTCAAGAACTGTTGAAACGCGGCGCGATTCGCATCCGACGGCGCCTTTTCGTAAACATAGGGACGCGCCACTTTGTTCGCGAACAGGCAGCTCACCGCTTTGTCGAAGGCGCGCGCGTCCGGCGCCAAATCACCTGCTTTGCCGCTGTCTTCGGCGATGCGGCGCACCACGGTTTGGAGCTGTTCGCACCAGCCCGGCGTCTCCGGCAAGGTCAAGGCTTGGACGTTCGGGCAACAACTCTTGCGGATGATTGCCGTCGCCGGCAGCTCGTACCAATCGAGGCCCGAGTTGTAGCCGCCGGTATCCGCGTGAGCCGGCTCGGCCGGCGCGGGCGCGCCACCTTCCGCCGCCGGGTCCGGCGTCGGGCGCGCCATTTGCTGCAAGTGCGCCGAGATGTCGCGGAAATCGCCGTCCGCGCAGACGAACGCGAAGTTCTGGCCGGGGTCGAGCGCGCCCTGATCGAAATAGGAAGCGACGCAACTGTCGCGCTCTTCGCCCGGACTCAGTTTCTTGCGCTCGGGCTGCGGCGCTTTCTGCGTCACTACCGGCGCGGGCACTTCTTCCGGTTTTGGTTTTGGGGGTTCCGAGTCCGGCGCGGTCGCCAGATAGACGCCACCACCGCCGGCGATCGCCGCCACCAGTACGAGCGGCCAAACCGCGCGCTTGCGTTCGAACGGATTGATCGAAATCCGCTTTTTCACCGGCGCAGCGACTCCGCCCGCGAGCAGCGCGGCGTCGGAAGCGTGCGACGTGGATGCGTGCGGCGCGGACCCGAGCGGATCGCGCGCGGGCGGCACGGGTGCAGCAGCGGGTGAAGACGACGCGTTCGGCGCCGATGATGCAGCGGGCGGCGCGGCGGTCTGCGGCGTGGGCACGGTCGCGACCGCTGGCACCGGCGGCGTGGGCGCGGGCGGCGGCGCGGCGGGTTTCGGATTCAGCTCCGAACCTTCGTCGTCGGGCAAATCGGCGTCGTCGATCACGATGCCGTCGTCGCGATCTTTGCCGAGGCTGCCGCCGACGATGTCCATCAAGCTGCGTGGCGCCGGGCGCGGCGGAATTTGCCGCTTCGCCGGCATCGTGCGCGGATCGCGCTCCCAACCGTCGAGCGTTTGGATGAACTCCGCGAGCTCGGTGACGCGCACGCGCTTTTCGTAAGCGAGGCCGCGATCCAAAATTTCTTGCAGCGCGGGCTCGTCGAGGCCGAACGCCGACAGCGGCTTCGGCTTGCCCGAGAGCATTTGCTTGAGCAGCGCGTCCCGCGTCGGCGCGCGATACGGCGCTTGGCGCGTGAGCGCGGTGTAAAGCGTCGCGTGCAGCGCCCAAACGTCGTCCGGCGCAGTTTCGGCCGAGCCCTTGAGCCGCTCGGGCGGACAATATGGCCCGACTGGAGGCGCCACCAATTGCGACAACACCGGCGCGATCGCGCGCCCTTCGGGCACGGCGACCACGCTGCGCGGCGAAAGCGCAGCGTGTACCGCGCCCGCCGAATGCAACGCTTGCACTGCATCGGCCAAGCGCAAAATCCAAGCCACGGCCTTGGACGGATTCATGCCGGCTTTGGCCAGCTCGCTGTGCAGCGTCCGGCCCGGCACGAATTCGGCGACGGCCACGCCGTAACCGGGCGGCAGTGCTTTGCCGCTCGGCACGCTCGCCGCATCGATGTCGCGTACGACTTCGATCAAACCGGCGAGGTGGCGATGTTTGACGCCCCGCGCGGAGTCGAGCGTGGTGAGCCGTCCGGCATCTGCCACCGCAACGACGACGCGACGACCGCCTTCGTCGGTCGCAATCCAACGCTCGGTCCGCTGAGTGTTCTTGAGCAACCCAGCGAAGGTGTAGCGTCCGGCGATCGGGGTTCGAGGATCTGCCATCTTCAGCGGCGGGTCGGCACGATCAGCAGGACATTTTCCAAAGCGACGGAATCAGGATGGTAGCACCAGTGCCCGAGTGAACGCCATTTGAGCAACAGGCGGCCAGCAGGCCCAAACCGGCTAGTTCCCGGTTACCGAAGCCCGGCGAAGCGCAGAAAGCTACCTGGTGACTCGCCTGTCGGGCGCCCAGCTTCCGCGACGATTCGGCCGTTCACGAGCACCATGTCGATGCCTATTGGGGCTTGTTTCGGGTCCGCGTAGGAGGCGCGATCGGCGATGCTTGCCGCATCGAACAGCACTAAATCAGCCTGAAAACCAGCCTCGATCCGGCCGCGCCCGGCGAGCCCAAAGCGCTCGCAGGGTAGGCCCGACATCTTTCGCACCGCCGCTTCGAGCGAGAGCAAGCCTCGCTTGCGCGCGTACTCGCCGAGCACGCGCGGGAAGGTTCCATACAGGCGTGGATGTGGGCGGCCATCCGGATTCGGGAGCCCGTCCGAGCCGACCATGACCCGCGGATGGCGCAAGTTCTCTTCGACGTCCGCTTCGTCCATCACGAAGGTGATCGCGACGGTGCGCTCGGCGCCGGGCAAACCGAGAATTTTTCTGACGACTTCCGCCAGCTCGATGCCCTCGCTCACGGCGATCTCGCTGAGCCTTCGCCCGTCATAGTCGGGGCGCGCGGGACACGTTGCGATTTGAATTGCCTCGGCGAGCACGAGATCGATTTTTTGTAGATCGAAGTATTCGATCATCGGCCCGCTGCCGGCGACGTACGGATAGGCGTCGAGCGTCACATCCGCACCGGCGGCGTTCGCTTCGTCCACGCGCGCGAGCGAAGCGCGCACTTTGCCCCAATTTTTTTTTCCGCCCGCCTTGTGATGCGAAATCTCGACGCGACAGCCCACTGCGCGCGCCACGCTCAGCGTCTCTTCGACCGATTCGAGCAAGCGATCGCCCTCGCTCCTCATGTGCGTCGCGTAGATCGCGCCGAACGCGGCGAGTGGGCGCGCGATCTCGACAATCTCTTCGGTAGTCGCGACTCGCCCAGGACGATAAATCAGCCCGGTCGAAAAACCGCACGCGCCCTGTTCCAGCGCGCGTTCGAGCAAGGCGCGCATGGCCGCGATTTCTGCCGTCGTCGGCGGGCGTTCTTCGCTGCCGATCACGCGCGAACGAATCGCGTTGTGCCCGACCAGCGAGATCGCGTTCAGCGCGGGACGCGCCGCGGCGAATGCCTCGGCGTAGTCGGCGAGCTCGGCGAAGCGCGGCGAAAACCCCGGAAATAAACTGGCGTTGCCCGGCGGCTCTGCGCCGGAGGCTTCGAGTGGCGCCAAGCTGAAGCCGCAATTGCCGATCACGACGCTGGTCACGCCCTGCAAGAGCTTGAAGTGCATGTCCGGGGTCGAGAGCAGCGCCGCGTCGTCGTGCGCGTGCACGTCCACGAAACCGGGCGCGAGCGCGCGTCCCTTGGCGTCGATCTCGCGCGCGCCAGTCTTACCCGGCCCAACCAGCGCGATCCGATCGCCTTCGACGTGCACGTCCGTCACGCGCGCAGGCGCACCCGAGCCGTCGACCACGAGAGCGTCCCGAAACGTGAGATCGAAGGCCATGCGCAGTTTGAAGCTAACGCAGATGAGCCGGAGAAGTCATCATGTTGGAATGTTTTGGCCCTGCGCGCGCACAGCGTTTGGCCACTTGCGCGTCCAGCTACGCGGCTCGCGCCTGTTCACCCCTTCGGCTGTCACGAAGCGCGTCGGTCAGTTCTAACGTGGCCGCCTCTCCTTCGAAAACCTTCGAAAACCGTGATCAGCCGCGCGAATCAGTCACTTTGTTTTATTTCCGCGCATCTGACCCGAGCCCTTCGCGCGCGCTCCGGCGCGAAGGGATAGGAGGGAGATGTGATTCCAAGACCGTTGAACAGCCTCACATCGGCTTGCCTTCAGCGACCCAGGTCTCCACGAGTTGAATCTCTTCCGGCGAAAGCGGCGGCAAACCGAGCGGCATACCGCGCACTGCTTGGCTGTATTTTTGGTTGGCTTCGTCGTGGCGCGCGAGCAGCGCCGCGACCAGGCGCGGCGTGCCGCTGACCGGCTCGAACAAGCTCCGCCGCTGGCCACGCTCGTCCAAATAACCCGCGAGGATGGCGCCGTGCGACGAAAAGCTCACGCCGCGCGGCGCAAAACCGAAGCCGCCGGTATTGCCGGGCCCGCCATCGCCGCCGGACGACTCCGGATCACTGTGACAGTGGTGGCAAGTGCGCGAAAAAACTTTGGCGTTGACCTCGTCGTAGGACACGCGGCGGCTCAGCACCGGCAAGCGCGCGAACGTTTCGCTCGGCGGCGGCGCGAGCTCGGTCGTCAAAATGTAGGCCGCGATATCGCTCGCTTCCTCGCCCGACAAACCGAAATTCGGCATCCGTGTGTCGGGTTTCACGGCCTTGGGATCGAGCAGCCACGCCGTCAGCCGATCACGGCGGAAGCGTTCGCGCGTGAAGCGCAGATCAGGCGCCAGCGCCGCGCTGCGTGAAAGCTCGCTGTCCGCAAGCGGCGCGCTCGTGCTCTCGAACGCGGGCACTCCGCTGAACGAGTGACAACTGGTGCACGCCTTCTGCTCCATCAATTCGCGACCGTGCGCTGCATTGCCTGCGCGAAGCGGCGTGCCCGCGGCCTTGTCATTCGCGGTCAAGTAAGCGGCAATGTCCGACGCCTGCTCCGCGCTCAGCGCGAGGCGCGGCATCGTCGGCATCAGCTTCGGGCGCAAGTCATGCGGAGCGAGCAGGTAATCGCGAATCCAAGTGTCCTCGAAGCGCGCGCCGATCGCCGTGAGCGACGGCGCGTCGCGCGCATCGAGGATGTGCGGCCGGAAGCGCGCGAGCGCTTCGGCACTGACCTTGAATTTCCCGGTCGCGATTTGCTCGTGACAGGAAAAACAATTCTTCTCGAGCGAAACCGCGGGAAGTCCCGTGCCCTCGTGGCAACGATTGCATTCGAAGCGAAGGGCTAACTCGCGTCCACGCTTCGCATCTCCGGTGAGCGCGTGAAGCGTCGGCGCGAGCCCCACGGTGGGCTCGATCGCCGGCTGACTCGACGGCTCGGGCGCCCCGCGCTGCTCGACGGGCGGTGCGCGCCGCGAACACGCGACGCACACCCCCGCTAAGAGCAAAAGCAGCATTCGAACCCAAGCGCGCGCGCTCACGGTTTCGCCTCAACTCGCTCGGTGCGTGTCGGCTTCACAGATTTTGGCCGTGCCCGCCATGCTCTCGCAGCGCTTCAGCGCCAGCTCTTGTCCGGCCGAGTCGCCCTTTTGCGAGCGCAACGCGGCCAGCGCCTTATAACCCTCAGGGGTTGCAACGAGATCGCGCGAAGCCAAGGACTCGAGCAGGGTCCGCGCTTCTTCTTGGCCGCCGTCGAGCTTGGACAGCGCCTCGCCCAGATCGGTCATGAGTGCTGGATCGTCCTTTTTTGCGGTGAGCTCACTGCGCAGCGAGGCGACCGACCAATTCATGTTCTTATCGTGGTCGACTTGGGTCTTGCCGCGCCAGTGACCCAGGATTTCGCTCGGCACTTCTTGCTCCAGCGCGAGCGTACCGTTCGAGCGCTCGATGGCCACGGCGAGCACGCGCTCGGCGCGCTGTACCAGAGGATCTTTCGAGCCGCTCAAAGTCTTGATGTGCGGCATCATGCGCACCACCGCGCCCGCGGCAGCGACGTAGTTGTCGTGCGTGAGCGCCTTCTCTGCTTCGGCCACGCCGTGAATGCGCGGATCGATTTCCACTTCGGGATACCAATCACCACCACACGCCAAAGCGCTGACGGAACTCGATAGCCCTACGAAACTCATTGCAATAGCCACCATGCGAATACGATGCTTCGAAATCGACATTTGAGACTCCTTGTCCGTGCCGCTCGGGTTCACTCGGTCCGTCGCTCTCGGCACCTCGGGTGTGACAACGAACCGTCGAAAAAGGTTCTCAGCAATCGGCGGGCCAGCGTCGATGCGCGCAGAATCGGCCGAATTTCACGCGAACGCCTATTTTCGGCGTGTCCGTCGACACACATCGACGTGGGTATTTTCGCTTCTCGCATGGGCCAAGAAAATACTCATGACGAGAGAAGACTCGGCGCCGAAAAGCGTAGTCGAAACTTAGACCACGACTCGATTCGAATCATGGGTGCATTCGGCAACGAAATGCCGTGCTGTCAGCAAGCGAAATGAGCACGTCGCAATCGAGTGTTGCAAGTCCGCCACAGGTCGCGAGCGCGCTTCGCTGTTGACAGGCCACTCTGCACTGAATATTCAACCCCGCTATGGCGAAGAACTCAGTGAACGATCGAATCCGCAGTCGCGTCGAAGCATTTGCCGAAGAGCTCAGCGCTCTAATTCGCGATTCAGCGATGGAAACCGTGCGCGATGCGCTCGGCGGCGGCGGCTCGGCCCCGCGCCGAGGCGGCCGTGGCCGCGCGGGTGCCGCTCCGGCGAAGCTCAACGGCTCGCGTCGCGAGAAAGGTCAGAAGCGCGACCCGGGCGAAATCGAGCGCCTCACCTCTCGCCTGCTCGACTACGTGAAAGGCAACCCCGGACAACGCGTCGAACAAATCGCGGCCGGCATGGACACGGTCACGAAAGAGCTGAATTTACCGGTCAAGAAGCTCATCGCCCAAAAATCGCTGAAGACCAAAGGTCAAAAGCGCGCGACGCAATACTTCGCGCGCTGAAGCGGCCCAACAATCAGGTTTCTAAAACCGGCCCTCGAGCCCCACCCGGCCTAGGGCAACCACTGGTTGCACGGACGGACCCGAGCCCGAACTGCGCGCGCTCGGGTACGCGAGCCAGGTCGTGACCAAGGCTGCGGCGCCTGCGCCCGCGCAGATAAACCCAATCGTCGACAGAGTTCCGTCACGATCGTGGTCGTCGATGGCATGGCTCAGATTCGCACAGCTGCCGCTCAATGAGCCGGTCGGAGCGGTGCAGGCCGCGGGGTTGCCCGGCGCGGCTTGGTCGATTTGGTTCTGCGTCGACAGCACGCGATCGCGCGCGGACGACTGCGCCAAGCTATAGCCGATTCCGACCGCGAGACCCGCGACGGTGAACGCGGATTCACCGATCAACAAATACAATTTCGGAGACAGGCGTCCGCTGCTCGGTGCCGACCGTTGCGCGCTGGGTGGCAACTCCGAAGCAGGCGTGTGCGCGACTGGGCCCGGAGTACCCGCGATCGGCGCGACGACACTCGCCGACGCTGGTTCGCCGGGCAGCGTCACCGCGATCGAAACGCGGTCGCCTTCTTTCAGCGAGAATGTGCGTTCGAAAGCCGCGCGATCCGGCGCGGACACCGTGAGTTGGTGTGTGCCCGGATCGAGCGGCAAACCCGAGGCCAGCTCGCTCGGAGCGACCTGTTTGCCGTCCAGCACGACCAGCGGATTTGCGACGTCCGCCGGCAATTGTACCGCGACGTGCGGCACGCGCGGCTTGAGCTCAGCGCTCGCCGGCCCGAGCAATTTCTCGACGTCCGGAGCTTTCGCGCCCTGACGCAAGAGCTCGTTCGCTCGGTCATAGTCGAGCGACGCTTCGACGAGCGAACCAAGACGCTCTTCACAATGCGCCAGATGAAAGCGCAGCCCCGGCGTGTCTTTGATCGCGAGCGCCTCGTGCAACTTCTGCGCGGCGAGCGCCCACTTCTCTTGGCCCTCGAGCGCTACTGCGCTCTGGAACGCCTGACGCGCGTTCGAGAGCTCCGCCGCAGACGGTTCCGCGTGCGCCGCGCGAGCGACGAACAGAGCACACAAGATCCAAGGTGAGATGCGACGCGCGCGCCTAGTCATGATTGCGTGTGCCCCCGGTCGAGGCCAAAAGCGGCCGCACGATAGACCAAACTCTCCATCTTCCGTGCCCATGGAGTCGGCACGTAGAAGCTTTTGGTTGCAACAGAACGTGACTTTTGCGGTTCGGCCGGGAGCGAATTTGGCCCGCCGTCGGGCCCGGGCTTACAGGAGGGGTGGACCCGACCGGCGCGTCCGGCCTGGCGTCCGCAAATTGCTGTAGATCCCGCAGAAATCCAAGGTACAACCGGTGACCCCGTCGGTCCTTCGTCCGGCCGTAAAGCCTCGATGATTCAATTTAGCCCCTCGCGCCGAAGTATCGCTCTGTGGACTCTGTGCGGCGCCTTGTGCGCCGTGCCCGCCGCGGCGCGCGAGAGCGGCGAGCCGCAGCGCTTTCACGTGGTCTACGCCGGGCAGCGGCTGAGCTCGATCGCCAAGCGCTACAAAGTGTCGGTGGAGGCGATTCGCTATGCGAACGGCTTCGGCAAATCCGAGCGGCTCAAGGTCGGAGAAAAGCTGGTCATCCCGGGCCTCGACGATCCGGACGGCAGCAAGGCGCGCGCGCTCTATCCCCCGGCGCACCCGACCGACATCGAGCCCGCTTCAACGCACAAAGACGATCGCGATGATGACTCCGATCGCGACAACGACTCGGACGACGCGCCGCGCACGCACAAGGTCTACGCGGGGCAGCGTCTCGAATCGATCGCCAAGCGCTACAAGGTGAGCATCGACGCTTTGTGCAGCGCGAACGGGATCAAGCGGAACGTGAAGCTCCGCGCCGGCCAAGTGCTCACCATTCCCCGCCCCGGCGATCATGTCGGCGCCAAGACCGACGACGACTTGGACGACAAGCGCGCCCACAAGTTGCCGCGCGCCGGCACGCGCAAGGGTTACATCGATCTATTCACGTACTCGACTCACTTCCGCGGTTACGCCGTCGACAAGAAGGGCAAAGTCGTGCCCAGCGCGGAGAGCGAAATCACGAAGTTGTTCGGCGCTGGCGGCCCGCACCCGGAGACGGATCCCAGGCTAATTCGGCTGCTCGCGCGGGTGAGCGACCATTTCGGCTCGCGCCCGATCCGCATCGTGAGCGGCTTTCGTACGCGCTCGTTCTTCGAGGATTCGCGGCACAAGTTGAGTCGCGCCGTCGACTTCAGCATTCCGGGCGTCGAGAACGGGGCGGTGCGCGATTACTTGCGCACGCTGAGCGATGTGGGCGTCGGTTATTATCCGAACTCGTCGTTCGTGCACCTGGATGTGCGCGACACGAGCACGTATTGGGTCGACTACGCGGGTCCCGGTGAAGCGCCGCGCAACTCGAACAAGCGCGACCACGATCACGACGACGAAGCCGAAGGCGATCTGCATGATCCCGAAGTCTCCGAAGGCGATCGACCGAGCGAGCGCCAAGCGCCTGCGCTGGAAGCCGCGCCCGCCGCAATGACGAATGCGCCGCTCGGCGCGAGTCCAGCAGCCGCAGCAGCGAGCGCGCCGTCGGTCAGCGCGCCGTCGACTCAGAATGTGCCCAAGTAACGCGGAGGCAAACCGATCTGGCTCTCGACCCGGATTGGATTGGGGGCGCCGAGCGCACCCGTCTCGTCGCTGACAAAGCGCAAGACGCTGCCGCCCGCGCGTTCGGCGTCCGCGACGAAGCAGGCGCCGCACTCTGGCGCGCAACGCACGTCGCCGAGCGTGAACGGCTGGTCTTGCGACTCGAGGATCTCGGCGAAGTCGCCGCTCGAGGTGTCGAGGCGGAGCAGTGCATCCTCTGCCACGCTCGCGCCGAGGTGACCCAAGGTGTCGAAGAGCAGCCTGTTTTGGCCGAAATACGCGATGCCGAACCCGATCGGGTTTTGACCGAAGGTCGCGGCCGGAAATTCTTTGGTCAGCGCGGGCTTTGGGGCCACGTCGACCAAGGCGATGCCGGCCGCGACGATGCTCGGCGTATCGCTCAACGTGTCGCCGCCCGTGCAAGCGACCGCGAGCGTGCTCTGATCCGGTGCAAGCGCGAGCGCATCACAACCCTTCAACCCGTCGAGTAACGTCGTGGAAAGGATTGCATCCGTATTCGGGTCGAGCTCGACGAGTCGCGACGTGGTCCCGCTCAGGAAGTCGTTCGCGTAGGAAGCGAGCAGCGCGAAGATGCGCCCGTTCACGCGCACGACCAAGCTCGGGTTCGGGGTGAAGTTCGCGGCTTCGCCGTTCATCGCGGGCGACAGATCGATCCGCCCGCTGATCGCCGGCAGGCTCGGATCGACGATCAAAATGTCGCCACCGCCGTCGAACGGCACTTGGCCGGGATTCGGGTTCGAGTTGTAGCGCGGCACGTACGCCTTGTTCGGTTGAAGCTCGAGGTAGTCGTGCGGGTTCGCCGAAAAGCCGGTGCCGACGACGAGCTCGGACGTGACGCGCGCGCTAGCCAGATCGACGAAATGCAAAACGCCCTTCGGCGTGCGATCGATCAAGACCAGGTTCGAACCGGTCGAAGCGCTGAACGGCGGCACCGCGTCGCCAGCGAGCGTCAGGCTAAATCCGGCATTTTCTGCGCTCGAGCTGGCAAAAGACGGCGAGAGCACCGTGCCGTCGAAGCCGAGCAAGCTCACGTTGCTCGATTGATAATCCGATTCGACGACCACGATGCCGCGCCCGCACGGTCCAGCCGCAACGCTCGTGCCCGCGCTATCCGGCGCGACGCGCTTCGCGCCACAGGAGCACCCCCAAAAAACAAGCGTCAACGCGGCGAGCCCGCGCACGAGCCGCGCGTTCATGGGCAAGCGGCATGCACGATCGAAACCGCATCCAGATCGAAGGTGCCGGCGGTGCCGGTTTGATCGACCCGATCGGTGATGCGCACGAAGCGCGCTTCGCTCAAGCCGAGATCGGCCAAGTCGAAGGCGTCACCACCCGCGACGCTGGGATCGGTTGGATCGATCTCGTTCGTGTCGGCGTTGGCGAACACCGGATGCCAGCCCGCGCAACTGCCGTACGGGTACGTCGTTGCGGTGCAGGGGAATTCGTGGAACGTCACGCCGTCGTCGCTGACCGCGACGGTGCCGAGCTCTGCGAATGGTTTGGTGGGGTCGCCATTCACGTCGAACGCATTCTCGAACACGATGAAGTCCGGCCCAGGCCGATCCACGATCCCACTCGGCGCAAAGCCCAACGTGATCGTGCCGCCGTTGCCGAGCGTGCACACGTCGAGCGAGCCCATGCTCGCGCCGCCACCCTTTGGCGGCCCGAGCACGATGTCCGGCAATTGCTCTTGCCCCGTCGTCGGCCCCGGCCCCGCCGTGAACGACACGACCTGCGTCGCGAAACGCGAAGCGCACATGTCCGACGGTGCGCCAGCTGCGCCGTCACTCGCGGCGCCGCTTTCGCCGGCTTCGGCGGAAACCGCGCCGGCCTCACTGCCCGAATTGCTGCCTCCGACGGCGACGCCGGTGTCCGCGCCGGAGTCCGGCGTTTCTTCTGTCGTGCCCGCGCTGCTCGCACCCGCGACGCTTGCGCCGTCGCTTGGCGAGACCGAGCCGCACGCGGCAACCCAAAATAAAATCCAGAAACCGGCGCTCGCGCGCTTCCAAATATTTGACACCTGACTGGCTCCCGAGCGAGCTCGCGCTCCGTGGTGGACAGCACCGAAGCGATCGCTCCGGCACACCTCAGACAGGTCTTCCGACTTCCCTTCCCACCCGCGCATCGCCTTCCCGACCGAGGGCCAGTGGCTTCGTGATGCGCGAATACTCGGGGTTTACGGCGGCGGCTCCGTGCCGGATTTTCACCGGGCTTCCCTAGGTGGACGTTCCACCTCCCCTCGCGGGGCTCCAGTAGGCGAGAGAGGCGTAACCCGGCCGCTCGGGCTTGGCAAGGCTCGGCCAGCGTAAGCCGCGATGCGGCGCGCTCGGTTTAGCGATATGGGTCGGCCCGCATGCAAAGCGCCACGCTCGCGACTGACGACGGCCCGTTCGTCGCCTTTCGGCATCGCGATTTTCGTTTGTTTCAGAGCGGGCGCTTTCTGTCGACGGTCGGCACACAGATGCAAGGCGTCGCCGTCGGTTGGCAGATCTATGCGCTCACCGGCCAAGCCTTGAACCTGGGCTTGGTCGGGCTCGCCCAATTTTTGCCAGCGTTTCTCTGCGCGCCGTTCGCAGGCCACGCCGCCGATCGCTTCGATCGCCGGATCGTGCTCGTGCTTTGCCACGCCTGGCTCACGCTGTGTTCGCTCAGCTTGTATTTGTCGACCCACGCCGGCCCGAAGCAGATCACGGCGATTTACGCCGCGCTCGTCTGCATCGGCGTCGCGCGGGGGCTCGAAGGGCCGTCCGCGCAGGCACTCTTACCTAACCTGGTGCCGCGCGAGCATTTTCAAAACGCCGTCGTGTGGAGCTCGTCGGTGTGGCAGATCGCGGTCGTGATCGGGCCGGCGCTGGGCGGCATTTTGTACGGCGTGCGCGGCGCAAGCCAGGTGTACGCAGCAAGCGTTGCGCTCGAAATCGCGACTGTCGTCGTCTTGTTGCTTCAACGCAGCCACGGCGAAGTGCACCAAGCCGGACGAAGCTTCGCCGATGTCGTCGCGGGCGTGCGCTACGTCTGGAAGAACCAAATCATTTTCGGCGCGATCTCGCTGGATTTGTTCGCGGTCTTATTCGGCGGCGCGGTCGCGCTCTTACCCGTGTTCGCGCACGACATTTTGCACACGGGCCCGCGTGGGCTCGGCCTCTTGCGCAGCGCCCCCGCGGGCGGCGCTTTCGTCGTCGCGATCGCGCTCGCTTACAAACCGATCCGAAGCCGTGCGGGGATACTCATGCTCGGCTGCGTCGCGCTGTTCGGCCTGGCCACGATCGTGTTCGGCGTCTCGAGTAGTTTTGGTTTGTCGCTCTTGGCGCTCGCGATCGCCGGAGGCGCCGACATGGTGAGCGTGTTCGTGCGCCAAACGCTGGTGCTGCTCAACACACCGGACGACATGCGCGGTCGCGTCGCCGCGGTGAGCCACGTGTTCATCGGCGCGTCGAACGAGCTCGGCGAGTTCGAATCGGGCCTGACCGCCGCCTGGTTTGGCTCGGTGCCGGCGGTCATCATCGGCGGCATCGGCACCTGCCTCGTGGTGCTGGTGTGGGCAGCGCTGTTTCCAGCCTTGCGCAAGGCCGATCAGCTCGGCGGCGCGCCGCGCGAAGAACGAGATTCCAAGCCCTAAATAGCGAGCACGCCGCGAGCAACCCCTCTGCCAACCGCG
>DASYCL010000359.1:0-8531 GCA_036500245.1 Polyangiaceae bacterium
CGTGGCGTTGTTCGTCGTGCTGAGCGCGTTCAACTTTCAGGCCTGGGATAAATATTTGCTCGACGTTCTACCCGCCCTGTTGCTCGCGCTGTTCGCTCGTCAGTGAGCGTGCTGGGCACGGCGCGCCGGCTTCGGTCGCGCGAATAGCGAGCGCAATTCACTCTTCGCGCGTTCGAGTGTGCGTTTGCGTTCTGCGCTGAGCTGCTTGCCGGCGCGATTGAGGTAGAAATTCAGCATCGACATCGCAGCCTGAAAGGCCGAGGTCTTTTTGCGCCGGCTTTGCTCTGCTGAGCGCTTGAGCGAACTGGCGATGGCTTTGGCGCTTCGGCTCTTGAACACGCCGGCTTCGAGATCGAGCGAGTTGCTGGTCTCGTTCACATGTTGCGACCAGCGGTTTGCTTTCTTTCGCGCCGGTGCACGCTTGCGTGGCGACGCACTCCGAGTTGTCATGGGCATGAGCTGGGATCGAGCAAACGCCATGCCGGCGTGACGAGCTACTTGCCGCAGCTTTGCAACTGTCGTTCGGCGTCGGCGTCGTCGACGTCGAATTCGCCATCTGGCCATGCCACGGAAGTCACGCGCGCACCGCCGTTGAGCAGCGCGCTCGCGCCGCGATCGCCCGACAGCGCGCAGAGTTGGTCCAAGTAAGTATCGGGGATCAGCGCCGGAACGGCGTTTTTTCGCGCGTAAAACGACGCCACCGGCAAGCGCAGCCGCTCGTACTCGGCGATCAGGCGTTCCAAATGGGCGCTCGTGAGTTTGGGTTGGTCGCACAGCGCGATGATGAGCGCGTGGAGACGACGCGATTTCGCCCAGGTGGCGGCCGCGCGAATCGACGACGCGACGCCTTCGTGCCATTCCGGGTTCTCGATGATCTCGAGCGGTGCGCCCGCGAGCGCGTCCCGCACGGCGCGCTGCTCGGCTCCGACGATCACGGCACACGCCGTCGCGCGCGAGCGAATCGCGCATTCAGCCGCGAGCACCACGAGCGGCGCGCCGCGATGAATCACGAGCTGCTTGGGCCGGCCGAGTCGGCGCGAAGCGCCCGCTGCCAAAATCGCGCAACCGACGTTCGCGCTCACGTGCTGCCCGTGCGCGCGAGCTCGGATGCTGACGCGAGCGTGATGTTCGGCTCTGGCACTTGGATCGCGCGCGGCGCTCGCCGTGACAACGGCTTCGCGTTCGCGCACTGCAATATTGCCTGGATTTCCGCTAAAATCGCGAGCGCGATTTGCGCCGGAGTCTGCGCGCCCAAGTCCAAACCGACCGGGCCGTGGAGCCGCGCGCGATCGCGTGGGCTGAGTTGCTCTCGCTCGAGCTTCAGCTCGTTCAAGAGACGCGCCGTGCGGCGAGCGGGACCGAGCAAACCAATATACGTCGCGCGCGACTCCAGCAGCATCCCGAGCGCTTCGACGTCAGTTTGAAAATGATGAGACATCACGAGCGCGAGCGGCGTGCGACAGCGCGCGATCCGCGCTGCGAGCGAAGTGGCGCTGCCGACGTGAAAATCCGTTTGCGGGAAGCGTTCGCGCACGCTCACGCGCCGGCTTGGATCGCACACGGTCACGTTCAAGCCGAGCGCGTGCGCGAACGTCACCACCGGCACTGCGTCGGGCCCGGCCCCGAAAACGAACAAATGGGGCGCCGGTTCGATGATTTCGAGCATCGCCTCGAAGCCCGGGCCGCGCACCATGCGGCACTCGTCGCTCGGATTCTCGAGCGCGCGCGCGAGCACGGGTTCGAACTCGGCCACGAGCGAGCGATCCGAAACCGTGGCGCCTATCGCGCCGTTTTCGCCAAGCCAAAATCGCGAACCGATGGTTAACCTCGGGTGATTCGCTTCGAAAACCGTCACGACCACGGCGCGCCGCTCGTTCGCCAGACACTCATCGATCAACGCGAGCGCATCGCCCGGCGCGCCGCGCTGCACGCTTTCCACCAAGATATCCACGGTTCCGTCACAACCGCTGCCGCTCGGACGCTCATCGTCTTCGCTCCTGCCACCTTCGAAACAAATGCAGGCGGGGCCTTCGCGCGTGAGCCACGGCCCTTTGTGCACGATGCTCGCTTCCAAACAGCCGCCGCTGACTGAACCGGCGAGCATGCGATCGGCGGAGAACAACATGCGCGCCCCCGCATGTCGATAAGCCGAGCCGCGCACGCGCATCACGGTCGCGAGCCAGAGCGGTTCGCCGCGCGCGGCCGCGCTTCGCGCCGCGCTCCGAATCTCGTTCAGCTCCGCCATCCGAGCCTCAAATCAGCTTGTCGAGCGTGATCGGTAAGTCGCGCACGCGTTTGCCGGTGGCGTGAAATACGGCGTTGGCAACCGCGGCGGCCATACCGGTAATGCCGATTTCGCCGATGCCTTTGGCGCCGACTTCGTTCACGTGCGGATCGCTCTCGTCGATCATGATCACCTCGAGCTTCGGAATGTCGGCGTGCACTGGCACGTGATAATCGGCCAAATCGCGCGTGATCACTCGACCAGTGCGCGAATCGCGCAGGGTGTGCTCTTCGAGCGCAAAGCCGATGCCCCAGACCATGCCGCCCAAAAATTGGCTCCGCGCGGTCTTCGGATTCAAGATCTTGCCCGCGGCGAACGCGCTCACCGCGCGCTCGACCCGAATTTCTCCAGTGTCTTCGTCGACCCGCGCTTCGACGAACTGCGCGCCGAACGAGTGCAGCGAAAATTGTTTGCGCTCTTCCTTCTCTTTGGTCGAAGCCTGCGCGCTGATCTCCTGTTGCCCCGAACGCTCGACAATGGCCGTAAATGGGTCTTTTTTGTTGGCGTCGCCGAGTGCGACGAGAGCGTCGCCGCGCACGCTCACGGCGTCGCGCGCGAGTCCGAAGAGGGGAGAACGCGAATCCCCGATCGCGCCTTGGATCAATTTGTCGCCGAGCGCGAGCGCGGCGAGCTTCACCGCCGAGCCGGTGCTCGAAGCAGTTTGCGAACCGCCGGAAATCGGCGTCTCCGGAAACGCGGTGTCACCGAGCTCGAAGCTCACGCGTTCGACCGGCACGCCGAGCGCATCGGCCGCGATTTGCGCCATGATCGTGTACGTGCCCGTGCCGATATCTTGCGTGCCGGCTTGCACGACGAACGAGCCGTCTCGCTTGAGCTTGGCCAGCGCCGAAGAGCCGCTCTGGCGCGCTGGGTACGTCGCGGTGGCCATGCCGAGCCCGACGAGCCAATGGCCGTCGCGCATGCTGCGCGGTTCGGGTTTGCGCCTGGACCAATCGAACGCCGCCGCGGCGCGCCGGTAG
The DNA here is from genome assembly GCA_036500245.1 of Polyangiaceae bacterium. Classification (GTDB taxonomy): domain Bacteria; phylum Myxococcota_A; class Polyangia; order Polyangiales; family Polyangiaceae; genus PMG-095. The sequence continues at coordinate 3,265 of DASYCL010000359.1, forward strand.
CACTCGCGCAAGGATTTGCTCGACCACGGCTTGTTTTCGCCTTCGTCGCGCTCGGCGTAGTTGCGCAATCGAAGCTCGATCGGATCCATTTTAAGCGCCACCGCGAGCTCGTCCATCGCCGACTCGAGCGCGAAAGTCCCCGTCGATTCGCCGGGCGCGCGCATGAACGTCGGCGTCGGCACATCGAGCCGCAGCAAACGATGCGACGTAACGACGTTCGGGCACGCATAGAGCATGCGTGTTTGCACCGCCGCGGGTTCCACGAACTCATCGATGCGCGAGGTCTCGGACCACACTTCGTGGGAAATCGCGCTGAGTTTCCCGCCCCGATCGGCGCCCAGCGCTAAGCGTTGAATCGTGGGCGGCCGGTGCCCGACCAATGAAAACATCTGTTGTCGCGTGAGCGCGAGCTTCACTGGGCGGCCGACGACGCGCGCCGCCAATGCGGCGAGCCCCACGTGCGACCAAGGCGTGCCTTTGCAACCAAACCCGCCACCCACGAAATGCGAAATCACGCGCACGTTGGTGAGCGGAATGCCGAACAACGTGGCGAGCTTTCTGCGCACGTTGAAGATGCCTTGTGAAGTGTCATAAACCGTCAGATGGTCGTCGCCCTGCCAGACCGCGGTGAGCGCGTGCGGCTCCATCGGATTGTGGTTTTGTATGGGCGTCGTGTAGGTTTGTTCGATTTTGACTTCGGCTTGGGCGAGCGCGGCTTGCACGTCACCGCGCTTGGTTTCGGCTTCTCCAGCTGGACCGGCGCGCTTTGGCACGTAGACTTCTGGTGAAGTCGCGCTGAGCTCCGCGCTGACAGCGGCCGTGTCGTATTTCGCGCCAATCGCCGCCGCGCCTTCTTGCGCGCTTTCGAGCGACGTCGCGACCACGAGTGCGATCGGCTGATCGAAATAGTGAACGTTTTTGTCTTGCAAGAGCTGCAGGATGCGATCGTTCGGATCGTGCCGGGTTTCGGCCCCTGGTAGGCGCGGCGCGTTTTCGGGCGTGATCACGCGCAGCACGCCCGGCACTCGCTCGGCCTGGCTCGTGTCGAGCGATGCGAGCGTCGCGTGCCCGCTCGCGCTCGTCACGATCACGGCATGAGTCACGTTCGCGACTGGGATTTCGGCGGCATATTGCGCCCGTCCGCTGACCTTCAGTCGGCCGTCGGCGCGATCGATGCCGCGGCCAACGCTCGCGTCTTTCATACTTTGTCCCGCGCTTTCTCGAGCGCGCGCACGATCACGCGCCGCGCCAGCTCGATCTTGAATTGGTTGTCGCGCGTCGTCTTGGCGTCACGCAGGGCGAGCGCGGCTGCGCTTTGAAACACCGCGCGCGTGGCCGTTTGTCCGATCAGTGCTTGTTCGACTTCCGGGCAGCGCCACGGCTTACTTCCGACTCCGCCCAGCACGACGCGCGCTTGCTGGATCTTCGCGCCGTCGAGCTCGAGCCCAACGCCCGCGGATGCGAGCGCAAAGGCGTAGGAGGCGCGATCGCGCGCTTTCACGTACGCCGAGTGCGCCGCAAACTTTGATTTCGGCACCGTGACGCCGGTCACGATTTCGCCTCGCTTGAGCACGCTCTCGACTTGAGGCGCGGCGCTGACCGGCGTGTGAAAATCCGCGATCGCGATCGAGCGCCCGCCGCTCGGTCCTTGCGTGTGCACGATGGCGTCGAGCGCGAGCAGCGCGACGCACATGTCCGACGGATGCGCTGCGATGCACAGGTCGCTCACTCCGACGATGGCGTGCATGCGTGAATAACCGTTGAGCGCCGCGCAACCAGAACCCGGATTGCGCTTGTTGCAAGCGCCGACCAGGACGTCACGAAAGTACGAACAGCGCGTGCGCTGCAGCAGATTGCCGCCGAGCGTCGCCATATTTCGGAGCTGCGGCGACGCGCCGGACAAGAGCGCCTGCGACAAAACCGGGAAATCGGTCAGCACCGCCGGATGCACCGCTAACTCGGTATTGCGCACGAGCGCGCCGATTTCGAGGCCAGCGGCGTTCGCTTCGAGGGTCGCGAGTGGCAGCCCAGTGAGATCGACGACCAAGTCCGGTGCTTCGACGTCGAGCCGCAATAGATCGACGAGCGTCGTGCCACCGGCGATGAAGCGCGCATGCTCGGCTTGCCCGCGCGCGACCGCGTCCGAAGCCGAGGTCGGTTTTGCGTAATCGAAGGCCTTCATCGCTCGCTCAAGTCGCGGCGCGCGCGCGCTGAATCGCGGCCACGATGTTGGTGTAGGCGCCGCAGCGACAGATGTTTCCGCTCATGTGTTCACGCACTTCGTCGTCGCTGTGCGCGCGATTTTCGCGCAACAGCCCGATCGCGCTGATGATCTGGCCCGGCGTGCAATAACCGCACTGCAGCGCGTCTTCGGCGACGAATGCGTCTTGCATCGAGTGCAATTTTTCTCCGTCAGCCAGGCCTTCGATCGTCGTGACCGGGGCATCTCCGACCATGATCGCGAGCGTGAGGCAGGCGTTCACGCGGCGGCCGTCGACGAGCACGGTGCAGGCGCCGCATTGACCGTGATCGCAACCCTTCTTGGTCCCGGTAAGCCCGAGTCGTTCGCGCAGGGCGTCGAGTAGCGAGACGCGCGGTTCGAGTTCGAGCTCGTGGCGCTGACCATTCACGCTCAAGCTGATTTTATGGGTGGTCGTAGTTTTCGCTGGCGTGGGCGCCGGCTGCGCCTGGTGCGACGCCGTGCGCGGACGACAGCCTTCCGCGGCCAGCAAGGCGAACGCCCCAATCAAACTGGCCAAGACGATTTCGCGTCTCGAGAGCACGAGCGAGCTCCGCGCTTGGATGGCTTTCAGCCCAGCCAAGTTCAAGCCATGCGCCAGCGCGTCGAGGCGATCGTCGGCTTCGAGCTGGTGGCGCGCGACGATGCGTCCGTCTCCAGCCAGGACTACGAGCGATAGTTCTCGATCGTCGTGAGCGGCCGGGAGCTTGCAACTCGCGCGCAACTCCGAGAGCACGGCGGTGGGGAGCTCGCGGCGGCAGCCGAAGAGATCGAGCTCGTCGTCAGGCCGGAAGGCGAACGTGTGCGCGTCGCCGATCAGGAAAAGAGCAGCGCCCAGCCCGCGCAACTCGGCGCGAATGCGCTCGAGCGCGACCGATTCGTGCAGCTCTACCGCGCGTGCAAACGCGAGCACGACCGGCTGTCCAGCGTGGACCTCGAAGCCGAGAGCAAGTAACGAGCGCGTGAGTGGCGGAAGTTCGGCGCGCATGTTGACCCAGAGCCAAAGGGCGAGCGGCGCGAAGCAAAGCCCATACCGAGGCGACAACGCCGCGTCGATTCGTCGAGACAGCGCCGAGGTCGAGGCAAAACTGCGTCATCCCAAACGCCACGCTTGCGCCAACTTGCCACCGCGCGAGTGCCGGCGAGCGCGCGCGGAATGCGCTGCAGCGAAGCCCGCGCAGTTTCAACACTCGGCGTTGGCACGCTGACTGCAGCGTGCCAACGTGCCATGGCGAGAGCAATTTGGACAGGCAGCGTGGGCTTCGGCTTGGTGCAGATCCCGGTTTCGTTGCATGCGGCAGAAGAAGCCGACGAGCTCTCGCTCACGCTGCTCGACAAGCGCGATTTTTCTCCGGTCGGTTACGAGCGCATCAACAAAAAAACGGGCAAAGAGGTGGACTGGGCGGACACGGTGAAGGGTTACGAATCCGCGCCCGGCAAATACGTGGTGCTGACCGAGCGCGACTTCGAAGCAGCCAATCCGAAATCGACGCACCAAATCGATATCTTGGATTTCGTCGATTTGGCGCAGATCGATCCGCACTATATCGATAAGCCGTACCTGCTCGTGCCGGAGAAGAATGGGAAAAAGCCATACGCGCTGCTGCGCGAAGCGCTGAAACGGGCGGGCCGCGCCGGCATCGCCAAGCTCGTTTTGCGCACGCGGCAGCACTTGTGTGCGGTGATTCCACACGGAAAAGCGCTCTCGCTTTTGATTTTACGCTTCGCGGATGAGCTCCGCGGCACGAGCGATTTGGATTTGCCCGAAGAAAATCTGAAAAAACTCGGCATCACCGCCAAAGAGCTGGAGATGGCCGAGAAACTCATCTCGGGCATGGTCGGGGTGTGGAAGCCCGAGAAGTATCGCGACGACTACCGGAAAGATTTGCTCTCCTTGATTCACACGCGCGCGAAGGCGGGTGAAGTGAACACGGTCACGAAAGAAGCGAAGAAGGCTGCGAAACCCGAGAAATCAGGGAAGGTGGTGGATTTGATGGCCTTGCTCCAGGAGAGCGTCGCTTCGCCGCACAAGGCGCGTTCGTCGAAGTCCGCTTCGCGCGCGCATTCGACCAATCATGCGCATCATGCGCACGCGCGCTCTGCGCACAAGAAACACGCGCCGAGCAAACACCGCGAAACTCACGTGCCGCACCGCAAATCTGCGTAGCCGGAGTTCGAGATGAGTCTCGCGCGCTATCGAAAAATGCGGGATTTCGCCAAGACGCGCGAACCCGCCGGCAAGGCAGCGAAAAAGCGCGGTCACAGCTACGTGATCCAAAAGCACGACGCCAGCCACCTGCACTACGACTTTCGACTCGAGCTCAATGGCGTGCTCTTGAGCTGGGCGGTGCCGAAGGGGCCATCGCTCGATCCGAGCGTGAAACGGCTCGCGATGCAAACCGAGGATCACCCTATCGAATACGGCGGCTTCGAAGGCACGATCCCGAAAGGTTGGTACGGCGGCGGCACGGTGATGGTTTGGGATCGCGGTACTTGGGAACCTGAAGGAGACGCTGAAGAGTCGTATCGCGTGGGCCGGCTCAAGTTCACGTTGCATGGCGAGAAGCTCAAAGGATCATGGCACCTGGTGCGAACTGCTCGCGGGGATGAAAAGAAAAAATCTTGGCTCTTGTTCAAAGCCACGGATGAAGAGGCGCGTCCGGGCGACGCGTCGCTGCTCGAGCGGCAAGCCAAAAGCGCGCTCACAGGCCGAAATTTGAGCGAAATTGCCGCTGGAAAAGGCGGAAAGCGCAGCTGGAAGAGCGACCGCGATCCCGACTTTGAACACGAGGCAACGAAGCCGCGCGCGCCGCGAAAAGTGCGCGTCGCGAGTGCCAAGAGCCGTGCGAAGGCCGGCGCGAGCCGCGCTCGGCGAGCCCACCAAAAAAAAATCCCGGACGCGAAAGAAATCGCCGAAGCGGTGCGCGCTCCGTTACCGAGGAAGATCGAGGCAGAGCTGGCGACACTGGTGAGCGAGCCGCCGAGCGGTGACGACTTCATTCATGAGGTGAAGTTCGACGGCTATCGC
>DASYCL010000360.1:0-8230 GCA_036500245.1 Polyangiaceae bacterium
CTACACCTATTTCACTTGGAAAAACTCGGCCTGGGAGCTGCGCGACTATTTGAACGAACTCACGCAGACCGACATGGCCGACTACTTCCGGCCGAATTTTTTCGCCAACACGCCGGACATTTTGCACGAGTTTTTGCAAACCGGTGGGCGCCCCGCGTTTCGGCTCCGGCTACTGCTCGCCGCGACGCTGTCGCCGACCTACGGCATCTACAGCGGCTACGAGTTGTGCGAGAGCGTGCCGGTTCATCACGGCAGCGAGGAATATCTCGATTCGGAAAAATACGAGATCCGCGTGCGCGACTGGAACGCTCCTGGAAACATCAAGCAGGATATCAGCAAGCTCAATCGCATTCGCCGCGAGGAACCCGCCCTGCACGAACTGACCAACGTGAGTTTCTTGAGCAGCGATTTCGACGGAATTCTCGCCTACCGCAAGTCGGCACCGGGCAACGAGCTCATCATCGTCGTCAATCTCGACCCGCACTTGATGCACGAGACCATGGTCGAAGTGCCGATCGATCAACTGGGCATCGGCAAAGCCGAAGCCTACGAGATGGCCGACTTGCTCACGGGCGCGCGCTACACTTGGCGCGGCGCACGAAACTACGTGCGCCTCGATCCGACCGAGCGCGTCGGGCACGTGTTCCGCGTCACGAGGCTTTTGTGATGGAGCTTCGCTGAGGCATGCGCACCAGACCAGGCTCGCCGCACCCACTCGGCGCCACGTGGGACGGCGAAGGCGTCAATTTCGCGGTTTTTTCCGGGCAAGCAACGGGCATCGAGCTGTGCTTGTTCGATTCGCCGGCGGCGATCAAGGAGTCGATTCGGATTCCGTTGCTCCAGCGCACGAACCGAGTTTGGCACGTGTATTTGCCGGATGCGCGTCCCGGTCAGCTCTACGGTTATCGCGTGCTCGGGCCTTACGCGCCGGAGCAAGGCCAGCGCTTCAATCCGCACAAGCTCTTGATCGATCCTTACGCCAAAGCGATCGCGGGCAAGATCACCTGCCCCGACGAAACCTTCGGCTACAAAATCGGCGATCAGAATTTGGATCTGACGTTCGACGAACGCGACAGCGCGCCGTTCGTGCCGAAGAGCATGGTCATCGAGACCGCGTTTTCGTGGGGCGACGATCGTCCGCCGAACATCCCTTGGAGCCGCACGCTGATTTACGAGTGTCACGTGCGCGGCATGACGAAGCTGCACCCCGACGTGCCCGGCAATTTGCGCGGCACTTACCTCGGCTTGGTCTCGGACCCGATCCTCGATCATTTGCGCTCGCTCGGCGCGACTGCGGTCGAGCTACTGCCGATTCATCAAGCGATGAGCGAGCGTCGCTTGATCGATCTCGGCCTCACGAATTACTGGGGCTACAACACGCTCGGCTTTTTTGCGCCGGATCCCGCGTATGCGACCGGGTGCATGGGCGAACAGGTGCACGAGTTCAAGACGATGGTGAAGACCTTTCACCGCGCGGGGATCGAAGTGATCCTCGATGTCGTCTACAACCACACCGGCGAAGGCAATCAGCTCGGGCCGACGTTGTGTTTTCGTGGCTTCGACAATCCGGCGTACTACCGGCTCGTGCCGCACGAAGCGCGGCATCACGTCGATTTCACCGGCTGCGGCAACAGCATCAACGTGCTGCACCCGCGTTCGCTGCAGTTGATCCTCGATAGCCTTCGCTATTGGGTGAGCGAGATGCACGTCGATGGCTTTCGCTTTGACCTCGCGCCCACCCTGGCGCGCGATCCGTACGAGTTCGACGGCTTTTCGCGCTTCCTCGCGCTCGTGCAGCAAGATCCGGTGCTGTGCAAAGTGAAGCTCATCGCCGAACCGTGGGACGTGGGTCCGGGCGGCTATCGCTTGGGTGCATTTCCGCCGGGCTGGGCGGAGTGGAATGGGCGCTATCGCGATTGCATTCGGCGTTTTTGGCGTGGCGACGAAGGCCAAGTGCCGGAGCTCGCGTCGCGCTTGTCCGGTTCGAGCGACATTTTCCAGGGCAGCGATCGCGGTCCGTACGCGAGCATCAATTTCGTCACGTGTCACGACGGCTACACGTTGCACGATCTCGTGAGCTACGAGCGCAAGCACAACGAAGCCAACGCCGAAGACAACCGCGACGGCGCGAACGACAATTGGAGTCGCAACTGGGGCGCCGAAGGCGAAACCAAGGCGAATCAAGTGACGCGCTTGCGCGATCGCATGAAGAAGAACTTGCTCGCCACGCTGGCGTTTTCGCAGGGCGTCCCCATGATCTCGCACGGTGACGAGATCGGTCGCACTCAGATCGGCAACAACAACGCGTACTGCCAAGACAGCGCGCTCACATGGATAAATTGGGACTTGGACGAGCGCGCGCTGGACTTGCTGCAGTTCACGCGCGAAGTCTTCCGCATCACCAAATCCAACCCGGTGTTTCGCCGGCATCGTTTTTTCGCCGGCGATCCCGTGAGCGACAAGGGCTTCAAGGACGTGATGTGGCTCCGCTCGGATGGGGCGGAAATGACGATTGAAGATTGGGGTACCGCGCGCAATCACCTACTCGGTATGCTCATTCCTGGGGATGCGTCCGATGACGTCGATGAGCGCGGCCGGCCGAATCGTGGTCAAACACTCTTGCTCTTGCTCAATGCCAGCAATCGCGCGCGCCACTTCACGATGCCGACCATACCCGGGACGGCCGCGGCGAGCGGCCATTGGCAAGAAGTCATCAACACTGCCCAACAAACCCACCGCGTTCCAAAGGGCGGCGGAATCAATGTTGCGCCGCACTCTCTGGTGCTGCTTTGCTACGTGGTAGCCGAATGAATCTCGCTTCTGTTCCGCCTCCTTCCGCCACTGCCCCGATCGCGACGCTGAGCGGTGATCCGGAGCTTTTGAAACGGCTGCGCGACGATGCGTCGCACAATCCCCACGCCGTGCTCGGCGCGCACCCGGCGCGCTCCGGAGACACCAGCGGCGCTGTCGTGCGCGCATTTCACCCGGACGCCATCGCCTGCACTCTGATCGTCGGCACCGAAGCTCGGCCCATGACGCAGCTCGGTGGCGGGCTATTCGCGACGTTCTTGCCCGAAGCGAAACTACCGCTCGCGTACCGCTTGCGCTTCGGCTTCGGCAACGGCTCGACGTGGGAACGCGAGGATCCCTATCGCTTCATGCCGAGCCTCGGCGATTTGGACTTGCACCTGATCGGCGAGGGCACGCATCGCAAACTTTGGACCGTGCTCGGCGCGCACGTGCGCGTGCTCGACGGCGTGACCGGCACGGCCTTCGCAGTCTGGGCACCGAACGCACAGCGCGTCAGCGTCGTCGGCGAGTTCAACAACTGGGACGGTCGGCTTTTGCCGATGCGCTCGCTCGGATCGAGCGGAATTTGGGAGCTGTTCGTGCCCGGCATCAACGTCGGCACGCTCTACAAATACGAGCTCAAGACCAAAGAAGGTCAGCTCCGACTCAAGACCGATCCGTTCGCGATGGAGATGGAGGCACCTCCGCTCACGGCTTCGCGCGTGGCGCGTTCGAGCTACAGTTGGGGTGACGAAGCTTGGATGAAAGCGCGCGCAGGGCGCGACATTGGCCGCGAACCGGTCGTGATCTACGAGCTTCATTTGGGTTCCTGGGCGCGCGTCCCGGAAGAGGGAAACCGCTGGCTCACTTATCGCGAGCTCGCCGTTCGCCTGGTGGAACACGCCAAGCGCCTCGGCTTCACGCACCTCGAGCTGATGCCGGTCGCGGAGCACGCGTTTTATCCGTCGTGGGGCTATCAAGTGACGGGTTACTTCGCGCCCACCTCGCGCTACGGCTCGCCCGACGATTTTCGCTTCTTCGTCGACTATTGCCACCAGCACGGCATCGGCGTGCTGATCGACTGGGTGCCCGCGCATTTCCCCAAAGACGACTTTTCGCTGCGGCGCTTCGACGGCTCCGCGCTGTACGAACACGAGGATTCGCGCCGCGGCGAGCACCCGGATTGGGGCACGCTGATCTTCAACTTCGGGCGCAGCGAAGTGCGCAATTTCCTCACCGCGAACGCGCTCTACTGGCTGTCGGAGTTTCACGTCGACGGCCTGCGCGTGGACGCGGTCGCTTCGATGCTCTACCTGGACTACAGCCGAAAAGAGGGCGACTGGCTGCCGAACCCGTACGGCGGCCGCGAGAACATCGAAGCGATCGAGTTCTTGCGCACGGTCAATGCGGTGATCCACGACGAAGCGCCGGGCGCGTTCACGGTCGCGGAAGAATCGACGGCGTGGGGCGGCGTGTCGCGTCCACCGTCGCAAGGCGGGCTCGGCTTCGACTTCAAATGGAACATGGGCTGGATGCACGACACGCTCGGCTTCTTCACGAAGGAGCCGGTGCATCGCAAGTATCACCTCGATCAGCTCACGTTCTCGATGCTCTACGAGTACACCGAGCGCTTCATCAACTCGATCTCACACGACGAAGTCGTGCACGGCAAAGGCTCGCTGATCGAGAAGATGCCAGGAGATTTCTGGCAAAAACTCGCCAATTTGCGGCTGCTCTTGGCCTACCAGTACACGCGCCCGGGCAAGCAGCTGATGTTCATGGGCACTGAGTTCGCACAGCACCACGAGTGGAACGTCGATACGAGCCTCGATTGGCACATCGCCGATCACCCGCAGCGACGCGCGCTCCAAGACTATATCTCCGAACTCGGTAAGCTCTACAAAGACATGCCGGCGCTCTGGCGCGGCGATCCGGATCCGTCGAGCTTCGAGTGGATCGATTGCAACGACAAAGACAACACCATCCTCAGTTACCTGCGCCGGGACGGCGCGGATCACGCCGTGGTCGTACTGAACTTCACGCCGGTTCCGCGCGACGAGTATCGCATCGGTGTGCCGACTCCGGGCCGCTACATCGAGCGTCTTTCCAGCGATGATTTGCGCTTTGGCGGCAGCGAATTCCAAACCTCGACCGTGGTGGAGACGGACCCATTGCCGCTCCATGGGCGGCCATGTTCCGTGCGGCTGCGCATTCCGCCGCTCGGCGCATTGATCCTCACGCCCGCGCGCTGAACGTCGCGGCGCGCCATGACAACGACGCTTCGTTCGACGGCGCGCTCGTCGACACGCGCGTGGCAAAGTACGCGTTCGTCGCCAACCTCAAGGTCCTGCAAACGGGTCATGAGACGTCGGACGACTTGCTGAAACTCGGCCAAAAGGGCTGAGCGGCGGCCAAGGATCCCGGCCCGAACGCCCGCGCCTGGCGCAGAATCGCGCCATTTTTCCGATTCAATTCGGCAACCTCGAGACTCTGGCTTCGGGCCAGAGTAGTGCATGATTTCCGAGTCTTCCCGCGCCTCTTCCGCTGCCGTAAGCTCGGGTGACGGCATGGCAGAAACGCTGCTGGAGCAGCCGCCGAACGTGGCTCCGCCCCTGCATCGCGAGTTCCGGCCCGCCTGGCTCGGGAATCGCGCGTTCCGCGCGGAAGTGGCGCGGAGTGAAGGCGTGCGCCTCGCGCTCGCACTCGAGCGCGACGGCGGCAACGTCTCGGTGTTCGAGACGAAGCTACTTCCGACGGCGCATCCACTCGCGCGCGACAACTTCCGCTACGTCGAGCGCATTCTGAAGTTTCTGCTTTGGCAAAAAGGAGGCTTTCGTCTGAGCGTGGCGGGGCCGCGCGAAATCGCGGAGCAGCTTGCGCGCGAATATGCACTGGGTGGCGCGCGCGCGTTCGACGCCGATTTCTTCGCTAAGATTTACGAGCAGCCGAAGTTCGTCATCGAACACGTGAGCTTCGACGCACTGCCGAAAGAGCGCGAGCAAGGCTCCGCCGTCGGTGGCCACCTCGGGGGCTGCCGCATCGGCTTCGATGCGGGCGGTAGCGATCGCAAAGTTGCCGCCGTGATCGATGGCAAAGAGGTGTTCTCGTGCGAAATCGTGTGGGAGCCGAAGCTGCAGAGCGATCCGCAATATCACTTCGACGGCATCGACGACTCGATCCGGCGCGCCGCCGCGCATTTGCCGCGCATCGACGCGATCGGCGTGAGCTCGGCGGGCATTTACGTGAACAATCGCACGATGGTGGCGTCCTTGTTCCGCAAAGTGCCGGAAGCAGCCTTCGACGCGCGGATCAAAAATATATACCGCGATATCGCGAAAAAATGGGGGGATGTGCCGCTCGAAGTCGCCAATGACGGCGACGTGACCGCGCTCGCCGGCGCGCTCGAGTTGAAAGATCACTCCGTGCTCGGCATCGCGATGGGTACGAGTGAAGCGGTGGGCTACGTGAACGCACAGGGACTCATTACGGGCTGGCTCAACGAGCTCGCGTTCGCGCCAGTCGATTACGGCGCGGATGCCGCTGTCGACGTCGAATGGTCGGGTGATCGCGGCACGGGCGTCGGCTATTTTTCGCAAGATGCCGTGATTCGTCTCGCCGGGCGCGCCGGCATCGAGCTCGATGAAAAAGCGTCGCCCGGCGCGAAGCTGAAGCACGTGCAAGAGCTTCTAACGAAGGGTGACGAGCGGCCGCGCGGGATCTTCGAGTCGCTTGGGATCTACTTGGGTTACGGGCTCTTGCACTATGCGGACTTCTATCCGCTAAAGCACGTACTCTTGCTCGGCCGCGTCACTTCCGGCGAAAGTGGCAACATCCTCTTGCAGAAGACGCGCGAGGTTTTGACACGCGAGTCGCCGGAGCTGGCAAAAACGCTCAATATTCACCTGCCGGACGAAGCCACACGCCGCGTCGGGCAATCCATTGCGGCAGCGAGTTTGCCGCGCCTGAACGCGCACTGAGGTCGTCATGAAGTTGAGTCACGCTGCGGCGGAAATCTTCGTTCCAGATCAATTGCTGCTCGAACAAGCTTTGCCGCGAACGACCCATCTCGGCATCGGCGCGCATCAAGACGATCTTGAGTTCATGGCGGCGCACGGCATTCTTGAATGCTTCGCGCGAAGCGATCGCTGGTTCAGCGGCGTGATCGTGACGGATGGCGCGGGCAGCGCGCGCGATTTCGAATACAAGACGTTCAGTGACGAGCAAATGAAGGAAGTGCGTCGCCGCGAGCAGAAGAAAGCCGCATACGTCGGCGAATATAGCGCGCAGTTTTTGCTGTCGCACCCGAGCTCCTCGGTCAAGGATGCGAAGCACGGCGGCGTGCTCGACGATCTCGTGAATATCCTGCGCGCGACGGGACCTGAAGTCGTCTACACCCACAATTTGGCGGATAAACACGACACGCACGTCGCCGTGGCGCTACGCGTGCTCGCGGCGTGTCGCGCGCTCGAGCCGGGCGCGCGCCCGAAACAGCTGATCGGCTGCGAAGTATGGCGAGATTTGGATTGGTTGTGCGATCCGGACAAAGTGCAGATGGCCGTCGATCGCCACGAGAACGTGCAGAACGCGCTGATGGGCGTGTTCGACTCACAGATTGCCGGCGGCAAACGCTATGATCTAGCGACTGCGGGTCGCCGCAAAGCGCACGCGACATACTTCGAAAGCCATGGCACCGATCAGCACACGTCTTTGATCTGGGGCATGGATCTGACGCCGTTGATGCACGAAGGCGACCCTTCTGCGCACGTTACGTCCTTGGTGCGCCGCTTCGAAGACGAAGTGCTGGCGCGCGTCCGACGCTTGGGCGGTTGAGGCTTGACGAAGCACGAAGCGCGTCGCTGCGCTTCAAATCCAAACACTAAATACGGGCGAAGCAGTGCCGCGATATTTTCGGCCGTGAAACGGGTATTTGCCCAGGAAATTTTGGGGTTTCACCTCGAATTCGTCGATTTGCGTCGCTCGACCCGCGAGGTGATCGCGCAGCTTGTCGCGCAGCACGTGGAGGCGTGAGATTTGTCCGCCGTAGCGCAGATCGAGTACTTCCAAACCGAAGGGCTTGTTTTCTTCGAGCCAGATCTCGCGGTGCGCTTGCCACTGCCGCCGCATCAGCGCAATCGTCTTCGTCGTGTCCGCGACTACGCTGGAAAGCGCGCGCCGATTTTTGCTCGAGTACGCCGTACGTGCGCGCGTGCGTAAGTCGGCTTTGACGGCGAGGCACGCCGCGAGCGCGGCCGCGAAACGAAACAGCGTGCGATTTCGCGGCGCGGCTTTGCGCGCCTGCGCCGCGAGGCGCTGCGCGAGTTTCTGATAGTGCCCGCTCATCGCACGCCGGCCAAAGTGTGAAGAAAATAGGCCGAGCACCGGATCGTCCCAGGTGAACGCCTTCGACAAATTGCCGACTCCGACGACGGCCGCTTCGTCC
>DASYCL010000361.1:0-3959 GCA_036500245.1 Polyangiaceae bacterium
GTGCATGGGTTCGTGTCCGCGCAATTGTTGCAAGCAGCGCCGCCCTTGCCGCATGCGCTCGCGGTGGTCGTGGTGACGCAGCTCGTGCCGTTCCAGCAGCCCGTACAGCAAACTTTGTTGAAACACTTGCCCGTACCGGCGGCGCAGCTCGTACCATCCGTCACGGCGGTGTTCGTGCAGGCACCGCTCGAGCAGGAGTCAGTCGTGCACTCGTTGCTGTCGTCGCACGAGCCGCAGGCCGCCCCGCCTTTGCCGCACACGCTCACGCTGGTCGTCCCGGACTGACACATGCTGCCGTCCCAGCAACCCGTGCAGCATTGCCCATTTTCGCACTTGCCGGTGCCGCTCGAACAACTCGTGCCAGCGGTCACGGGCGACGAGGTGCACGCTTGGTTCACGCATGCGCCCGTCGTGCACTCGGTCGTGGACGCGCAGTTCGCGCAATTCGCCCCAGCGGCGCCGCAGGCCGTCGTGTCCGTGCCGACCGAGCAGCCGCTGCCGGTGTAACAGCCGGTACAGCAGCTACCGCCGAAGCAGAGCCCGCCGCTGCACCCGGTGCGATCGGTGGCGGCGGGCGCAGTGCACGATCCTGACGAGCACTGTGCGACGTGGCACGCCGGCGCGGTGCAAACTTGGCAGGACGTGCCAATCCCGCATTGGGAGGCGCTCTGCGCGGTTTGACACGTATTCGAGCTGTTGAGACAGCCGTTCGTGCAGCAGCCCATGGAGCCGTCGCAAATGCCGCCGGAGCAAGTTTCACCGGGATTGGCCACGCACTGCCCACTGCCGGCACACAGACCGCAGCCATTCGAGCCGCAAGGGTCGCCCGCCTTGCACAACGCTTGTTCTACGCTTTGCACCGGCTCAGCTGAATTGTCGGGGCTACCGCTGCTGCATGCGAGCAGAAGCGCTGCGAACAGCATTGACCAGCCAGTTCGGCGTGCCACGACGCAGCAGATCGATTGTAAATTCATCGAGCGAAGCTCCTAAAAACTACCGCGCAGGCCCGCGCTGCCGAGGCCGAATACCGGGCTCACCGACAAACCGCTCTGGCTTTTCGCTGGATGCTTGCCGAGTAAGAGCAGCACGACGCCAGTGCCTACTGCGGTCGCGCCGACCGCGAATCCGACGATCGCGAGGGTCTGCGCCGAGCGCGCCGATTGATCGAGCGAGTCGACTTGTCCGGAGAGTGGGTTTTCGTTGGTGCAGCCCGTGGCTCCGCCGCACTCTTGAAATTTCTTGTCGGCTTGCGAGCGTTTGCTCGCCGAGCCGGCTAGGAAAAATGCGCCCGCGCCGAGTCCGACCGCGCCGACACCGAAGGCGGCATAGCTCGCGATTTTTTTTCCGTTCGAAGTGGAGCTCGGCTTCACATCCGTGCTCGCGCTCGCGTCGTTCGCGTATGGCGCGAGCGGGGCGGATGTCGGCTCCGATGCGCTCGGAGTAGTGACCGGTGTTGCCGGCTCACTCGGCGGCGTTTCGCCGCGTGGCAATTCAATGGTCACGCTGGCTTTGCCGCCGTCCGGAACCGAAACCTCTTTGGTTTGCGCGCTGAAACCGGGGGCATCGGCTTGAACCTGGTGAGTGCCGGGATCGATCGGGCGTGAAACGCCGATCAACACGCTTTGCATCGGCGCGCCGTCGAGCGTCACTTTGGCGGTCTTTGGCTCCGGACCGCGCAGCACGATCGTCAATTGCCCGATGTGCGGCACGACGTCGCTCAGCTCTTCATTGGCGCTCGTTTGCGCGTTCTTGAACGCGCGCGGCGCGTTCTCGGCGAGCTGCGTGCGGATGATTCGCAAATAGAGCTCGCGCGCTTTGACGTAGTGATGCAGTTTGGCGTGCGCGCGAGCCGAAAATAAAAGATGCGTCGGCGCGTCGAGCAGGGACTCGGCGCGGTCGAAGAAGTCGATCGCGTCTTGCCAGCGTGCTTCGGAAAATGCCTGTGCGCCTTGGTCCGCGAGCGCGCGCGCGTTCGCTCGCTGCTCGTCGCTCTGCGCCAAAACTGGCGAAGCGTGAGCCAATAGTCCGAGCACGAGGGCAACTCCGCCCACTACGCGTCGCATAATTAGCAGTAAAGTATCATCGCGCTTCGAGTGCGTGCCACGGCTTATCTGTTTACGTTGCGCGATGAGTTAAGTGAACTCGGTTTACGCGATCGTCGTGAACATCGATATCGAATCTGAGCGCGAAGCGTGAATTGGGGCCCCCGCGGCGGGCGGAGCCCGACGTTTGGTGGGCCCCGGCCGCGCGCAGCCGCGGAGCGGCGAGCACGGCTGGACGCGCTGCGATGCCCTGCGCGGGGGCAACTCGATGATCCGTCCGATGCGCTAAGAGGCGCGCCCCGAAAGATCGAACACATGCGAGAGCAGTGATTCGATCTCGGCGGCAGCCTTCGGCTTGGCCAAGAAGTAGCCCTGCGCTTGATCGCACTTCAAGAGCCGTAAAAGCTGGGCTTGTTGCAAAGTCTCGACGCCTTCGGCAATGACCTTCAGATCGAGCGAGTGAGCCAGTGAGATGATCGTCGTGACAATCGACATCTCTTGAGGATCCTCGTGCATGCGAATCACGAACGATCGATCGATTTTGAGCGCGTCGATCGGCAGGCGCCGCAAATAGCCAAGCGACGAGTAACCGGTGCCGAAATCGTCGATCGCGACGCCGAGCCCGAGGTTGCGCGCGGTGCGCAGCTTCTCGGTGTTCACCTGAAAGTCCTCCATCAACACGCTTTCGGTGATTTCGAGGTCGATGCCCTGCACAGTGAGTGGATACTTTTCGGCGATGCGCTGAACCACGCGCACGAAATCTTGCTGCCCCAATTGGTGCGGCGAGACATTGACCGCGATGCGCGGCGGCGCGAGCCCGCGCTCGCTCCAGTCCGTAAATTGTGCGGCCGCGCGTTCGAGGATCCACTCGCCCACACGAACGATCAGCCCCGTTTCCTCGAGCACCGGCACGAACACGCCGGGCGAGACCAAGCCGCCTTCCGGCGGCGACCAACGCACGAGCGCCTCGAGCCCGACCACGCGCCCCGTCTTGAAATCGACCTTTGGCTGGTAGTGCAGCAAAAATTCGCATTGCTCCAGCGCGCGGCGCAACTTCGTCTCGAGCGTAAGCCGCTCCGCGACGCGGCCGTTCATGCTTGCCGTGTAAAAAAGGTAGGGATGCGGGCTTACCTTGGCTTTCTTCAAGGCGGCTTCGCAGTTCGCGAGCAGGGCATCGACGCTATTGCCGTCGCTCGGGAACAGCGAAATGCCGACCTTCGCCGCGAGGCGAAGCTCGGTCGAGGCCACGGTCACCGGCTGGACGAGTGCGTGCAGCGCCTCCTCGGTCCACTGCGCGACCGCAGCTTCGTCTTCCACTGGGCTGAGCACGACAGCGAAGGTGTTGCTGGCGAAGCGAGCCAGCGTGCCTTTGCCTTCGCTCCGCACTTTCAAGCGCCCAGCCAGCTCGAGCAGCAGCTGATCGCCGGCGGAGCGCCCGAGCGTCTCGTTGACGTGGCGAAAGCGCTCGATGTCGATCACAATCACGGCGAGTTTGCGAGCGCCCTCGCTCACGCGAAGCTGGGTCTCGAGCCGATCGGCGAATAGGCGACGGTTGGCGAGCTGCGTGAGCTCGTCGTGATACGCCAGAAAATCCAGGCGTTCTGCCTGAGCTTTGTGCTCGAGCGCGAAGCCGATGTTGTCCGCGAGCTCGGCCAAGAGCTTCACTTGATCGTCGTCGAAAAAGCCGGACGTGTCCGCGACGAGCGCGAACGTCGCGTCGATCCGTTCGGACACGCGCACCGGCACGACCGCGATCGCGCAGTGCCCAGCCTCGAGAAGCTCGGAGCCGAGCTCGACGCGCGCGCCATCCTGCTTCAAATCGTTGACGAAGGCCGGACGCCGCGTGAGGATGGCGTCGAAAACCAAACTCCCGGGCTCGGTCGCAGCGTCGATCAACCACGTGCCGATGCGGTCGGT
>DASYCL010000362.1:0-11869 GCA_036500245.1 Polyangiaceae bacterium
TCACTACCTAGCTGACGGCGTCGATTTGACTTGGTTGCCGGAACCAGAAAAGCCCGCCGAAAAAGTTTGGGGTCTGCGCTACGAGCACAACGGGGATGGCGAAAGCATCTCGCTCGATTTGGCGCGCTTCGGCGGCGCTGGCGTCGCGCTAGAAGCGCGGGCCCTCGAGCTAAAGCTCCGCCGCGTGAATGATCAGCGCAAGCTCGAAAGTCTACAGGCGCAACGGCTGAACCTCGAGATTTCGCTGGAATCCGCGCCGAACGATGGCGTGCACGGCGGCGCGACTTCGTTTTCGGCGCCGAAGGTGGAAGCATTTCGACCTGATCCCGAGCGCGGTGTGAAAGTCCGCTCAGCGCTCAGCGTGCTGTCCCAATTGGCTGCGCGAACATTGCCCGAAGGTGCGGCGCTCGACCTCGCCGGGGTGCGCGTGCGTTTTCTGCGCGGCGCTGAAGCGCTCAATATCGGGCCGAGCGAATTGCATATCGAGCGGCAGGGCGAAGACATTGCGGCTTCTTTGGTGCCGAAGGCCGAGGCGTCGGGCACGCCGCTCGAACTGAGGCTTTGGCTACCGCTCGATCATCGCGACGTGCGCGCCGAGATGCGCGGAGGGCCAGTGAGCCTCCACAGCCTAGGCGTCAAAGAAGGCGATTTAGGCTTGATCCGCGTGCAAAGCGCGACGCTTCAGGCGCAGAGCGAGGTGACGCTGTCCGCTGACGGCTCGACGCTCGCATTCTCCGGAAACGGCGTGCTCGACCAGATCTCGCTGTTACGGCACGAGCTCTCTGCGTCCCCGTTGAGTGGGATTCATCTGTCGTTTCGCGCGCGCGGGACGACCAACTTGGACGGCTCTCGGCTCGAACTCGAAGACAGCGAGGTCGCGCTCGGCGACGTGCACCTGCAGGGCAATGGCATGCTCGCGCGCTCCGAGCACGCGCTGCAAATGCAATGGTCGGGCGGCGTGCCACTCGCGTCGTGTCAGGCGATGCTCGATGCAACCCCGCGCGGGCTCATGCCGCTGATCGCCCCGCTGCGCATGACCGGCACCTTTGCCGTCAAAGCCGAGCTCGCGTACGACTCGGAGCACCCCAACGACACGCGCGTGCACCTCGACGTCGCGAACGACTGCCGCATCGGGGAGATCCCTGCCGAATTGTCGCCGCACCGCTTCGAGTCCGCGTGGCACCGCGAGGTCAAAGGGCCCGACAAACAACCGCTGGAGATCGAGAGTGGGCCCGGCTCACCCGACTGGGTGCCATATGACGCGATCTCGCCATACATGGAAGCCGCGGTGCTCGTTTGCGAAGATGGCCGCTTCGAGCACCACCACGGTTTCGACTACGAAGCGATCCAAAATTCAATCAAGGACAACCTGATTAAAGGGCGCTTCGTGCGCGGTGCGAGCACCATCAGCATGCAGCTCGCGAAGAATCTGTATCTCGGCAAGGAGAAGACGCTCGGGCGCAAATTGCAGGAGGCCGTGCTCACGCTGCTGCTCGAACAAGAGCTCGATAAGCGCGAGTTGATGGAGCTCTACTTGAACGTGATCGAATACGGCCCGGGCATTTACGGCATCGGACCTGCGGCGCACTACTATTTCGCGAAGCGTGCGAGTGACCTATCGCTCGGGCAAGCGCTCTACATCGCATCGATTTTGCCGAACCCCGAGCATCAGCACTTCGACAAGGACGGCAAGGTCGGCGCTGTGTGGACTAAGTACCTCCAGCGGCTCATGTACATCGCGAAGAAGATCGGCAAGATCAGCGACGAGCAACTGGCGACGGGGCTCAGCGAGCAGGTGGCTTTTCATGTCGCTGATTCGGGCGCGCCGCCGCCGAGCTCGGCACCCGAAGAAGGTACGGACACGCCGACGGAGCTTTCTCCCTAGTGCTTCGGTGTATTAGCTCGAGCGCTCAAAGCGGTTCGCCGGCCGCGCGCAACTTCGCGAAAAACGATTTGAGTCGCGCTGCGCCGTCGGCAGCGAGCACGTCCGGCACCACTAGAAAACGATGGTTGAGTCGCTGATCGCCGCCGAACTCGAACAGCGAAACGAGCGCGCCAGCTTTCGGGTCGCGGGCGCCGAACACCACGCGCGCAACGCGAGCGTTGACTAACGCGCCAGCGCACATCGGGCACGGCTCGAGCGTCGCGTAGAGCGTGGCGCCTTCGAGCCGCCAGTGTCCGAGCTGGGTTGCCGCCGTGCGAAGCGCGAGCAATTCGGCGTGTGCCGTCGGATCAGCGCGTTCTTCGCGCCGATTGTGATCGCGAGCGAGTTCGACGCCTTCCGCGCTCACGATCACACAGCCGACCGGCACGTCGCCGTGTTCTGGCGCGAAGTCGGCCTCGCGCAGCGCGTGGCGCATCCAGGCCTCGTCCGACTCCTCACGAGTTCGCTCGTTCACGCGACGACTTTGCCATAACCGCGACCGGAGCTGCGCGATCGTGCCCCTACAGCTGCGACGGAACGCTCAGGCAACGCTCGGGCGCAGCCGACCACGACGGCGCACTTCGTGCGCGGCCAGTAAAGGAGCAAGCAAAAGGCCGCCGGGTGCTAGCAGCACCAATGCCCAGAGCAACACTCGCAGAACAGCAGCCATCGCACCAACTCATGTGCAGCCAGCGTGCCAGTTTGTAAAGCGGGTGGATTGCCAGAAATTTGTGCTCGCTCCTCGGACTGTGCTCCGCGCCACCATGACCACGGTGTCATGGCTGACGCAGAATCGTGTCGCTGCTCGTGGTTCGACTGCGTCACTCCTTCACCGCGCATGCTTCGAATGGGAAGCGGCGCATGCGCCGTCGCGTATCAAGCTGAGCCGTCGCCGCGTTTCGCGCGCGCCGCGATCTGAAGTTGATTCGCGATTCGCGATAGCGATTCTTGCGCCACCGCAGTCGCCATCGATTCCGACAATCCGCACGGATTTGCCTTCCTTTCGGCTGCGAGGCGGCTTGCCTCGTTGCACCTCCGGAGCCGGCCGCTTATCGTCCCAGCGTGCGCTCGCGATTCACGAAGCTCCTGGTTTTGGTCCCGCTGTTGGCTACGGGTCCGGGTTTGGTCGCGTGCAGCGCGGCCTCTGGTACGCCGAGCAGTAGCGTCGCCGTCGCGAATCAACGACTGACGGGTTCTTGGCGCCTGCAAAGCTTCGCGCCCGAGGTTCCACTCGACTTACCGCTCCAAGCGGTGCTCTCTGCCGAACTCGGCCAGATGGTCGTGACCTTCAACCAGAGTCAGTTCAGCGCCGTCGGGCCCGGCATCAACTTCAACGGCCGTTACACCGTGAGCAGCGCGAACGGCGAGCAACTGCAAGTGATCCTCTACGACCCGCAAGGCGTCGGCTATCATTTTTCAGCGCAATTCGCCGGCAACTTGCTGCACTTCCACATCGACGACAAGCCGTGGGCAGGCGTCGGCGCACTCGAACACACTTGATTTTTGGGGGTGGCGGCCTCGAACGCTAGTGCGCCGAATGTTCGAGCACTTCGAGCATGCCGTCGAAGCTGTCGCGCATGGCCCAGGCCTGCGCGTTCGGATTGGCGAGCTTCGCGGCGCGCTGTCGGCCTTCGTTGAGCGCGCGCTTCGGCCCGGAGCAAGTCCCGCCGAGGCGTTGCGTGAGGTCCGCGGCAGCGCCCTCATAGATTTGGTAACACGCCGAGATCTTGCCTTCGTTGTAAAGCGGCGCGCCGACTTCGATGGCTTCTTGCAGTGTCTTGAAGATCAGGAGCTTTTGCGCGTCCGAACAACCGTTGAGCAAGCTCGGCGGATGGTGCGGGATCTGCCGGCCGACTTGCTCAGCTTGGGCGGCTTGATTTTGCAGCGCGACCATCGCCGCCGAGAACAATGACATCGAGATCGGGTGCGGGTTTTCGACCATCTCTTTGACGTACTTCGATGGGAGGCCGAAATTCAGGTTTTGGCCGCCGTTGAGGAAAGCGGTTGCAACGCCGATCACTTCGCCTCGGTCGTTGAGCAGCGGGCCGCCGGACGAGCCCGGCGCGATCGGTGCGGAGACTTGCAGCACGTCTAGATTGTCGTGCACGTGGCGAACGGCGCTGACCAAGCCGTTCGAGACGGTATCTTCAAGGCCGAGCGGGTGACCGATCGCGAGCACGGGATCCCCGGGGCGAACCGCGTCGCTGTCGCCGACCGCGAGCACGGGCAGATTCTTCGCCTCAATGCGTAGGATCACGAGATCGTGAGTGCGATTGGCGTTCATGATCTCGACCACGGGAAACTCTTTGTGGTTCGGGAACACGACGGAGATCTCCGTTGCGCCGCGCACGACGTGAAAATTCGTCGCGACCCAGCCGTCCGCGCGGACGACGAAGCCGGTGCCCATCGCGTCGCCCGCGCGTACCGAGACGATTGCTGGCATGGCGTGCGCGGTGATGTCGGCCGGGCTTTGCACGGCCGGTCGCGCCGCAGCTGCGCCGCTTTGCGCGGCACCCGCGGGCCGGGCTTTGCCCGCTTCGGCCGCGGAGTGCGAGGCACACGCGGGAAGCGCGAGCGCCCCAACCAAAAAAACTGCCCGAGCGATGAACCGCACGATACTTCGAGCATAGCGCCGCTTCGATTTCGCCGCAGCTCCGTCTGATTTTCGGCGGCAATCCAAGGCAAGCTTCACGGCGTGCTCGTGGCTCCGGCAAGATGCGGCCGCGATGGACGCCGTGGTCACACCAAAGCCGAGCGAGCCGAACGGCGCGAAGACGCGCGCGGCGTTCGTGTTCGTGTTCATCACCGTCGCGCTCGACATGATCGCGCTCGGCGTGATGATCCCGGTACTGCCGAAGCTGATCGTGAGCTTCGAGCACGGTGACATGGCGGAGGCCGCGGGCGTGCAGGGGATCTTCGGTTTCGCGTGGGCGGCGATGCAGTTCTTTTTCTCGCCAGTGCTCGGCGCGGCCTCCGATCGCAGCGGGCGCCGCCCGGTGATTTTGCTTTCGAACTTGGGGCTCGGGCTCGACTACGTTTTGATGGCGCTCGCGCCGTCGCTGTGGTGGCTGTTCGTCGGGAGATTGATTTCGGGCATCACCTCGTCGAGCGTTTCGACGGCGAGCGCGTACATCGCCGACGTGACGCCCGAGGAGGAGCGCGCGGCGAAGTTCGGCATGCTCGGCGCTGCGTTCGGCCTGGGTTTCGTGGTCGGGCCGGCGATCGGCGGCTTGCTCGGCGGCATCGATTTACGGCTGCCATTTTGGGCTGCGGCCGGCTTGAGCCTGACCAACGCGCTGTACGGCTTCTTCATTTTGCCCGAGTCTTTGCCGAAGGAACGCCGCGCGCCGTTCGTGTGGTCGAAGGCGAATCCGCTCGGTTCGCTCGCGCTCTTGCGTTCGCATTCGGGCTTGCTCGGGCTCACGCTGGTCGCGTTGCTCTACAACATCGCGCACGATTCGCTGCCGAGCGTGTACGTGCTCTACGTGGACTATCGCTATCATTGGGGCGAGCGCATGATCGGTTTGACGCTCGCGGCAGTTGGCGTCGCCTCGACGATCGTGTCCGCGTTCTTGGTCGGGCCCTTGGTGAAGCGGCTCGGCGAGCGACTCGCGCTATTCGTCGGGCTCGGCTTCGGCGTGCTCGGCTTTGCGACTTATGGCTTCGCCCCGAGCGGCGCGTGGTTTTTGTTGGGGGTTCCGCTGATGGCGATCTGGGGCCTCGCGGGCCCTGCGTTTCAAGCCCTGATGAGCCGACGCGTCGAAGCATCCGAGCAAGGGCGGTTGCAAGGCGCGCTCGCGAGTCTCAGCGGCATGACCGGCATGGTCGGGCCGTTGCTGTTCACGCAGGTGTTTGCCTTCGGCATTGTCTCGCCGGTCGTGCATTTGCCGGGCGCGCCGTATTTGCTTTCGTCTTTGTTACTGGCCTTGAGTTTGTTCGTCGCTCTGTTCGTGACGCGGACGAGCGTGTGAACGGCGCGGAAAACTTGGCCGCGCTCTCTACGCCGTGCTGACTATCGCGCGCAAGATGCGCTTTATCGTGTGTGTGCTCGCGTTTTTACCGCTCGCGGCGTGTTTGCAAATTGGCATGCCCGGCGATTCGAGCAGCGGCTCGGCGAGTGGCGGCAGCGCCGGCGCTTCGGCGGATGCCGGCGTTACCGCAACCGGCACGAGCTGCGGCACCGATCCGGGCTCGGGCATCACGCTGTGCCTCGGCAGCTCGGCGTGCCCGGCGGTGCTCGTCGATCCAGATCAATTGCCGGGCTGTGGCTATCGCATCTCCGGCAATGTGATCGATCTCGAATGCTTGTGTGACGACTCGCTTTGTCCGGTCGGTTCGGCCGCGAGCTGCGCGGACGCCAAGGCTCTGCTGCAAGACCAGACTTCCCAAGGCGTTTGCGCTCAAGTGGCTGACGGCAAATGCACGACCGTTAGCCAAACGCCCGCCAGCGCTGGCTCGAACACCGCTTCCAATTGCGATAAGGATTGTCGCGATGAGTGCAGCGGCGATCCGGGTTGCCTCACGCTTTGCGGTTGCTGAGTCCGGGTCGTACTCAGAAAAAAGAGCTGGCCGGAAAATCGACGGGGACTGAGAGCTCTTCGTCGCCGTAAATCGTGAACCCTCCGGTGTCGACCGCTGTGGTGCGATCGTGACCCGAGTCATCCAAGAGCACTGCGAGTGCGTCGTATCTACCGGGCGGCAAATCGATCGTCGTCGCGAATGCGCGACACGACTGTTGGAACTCGCCCGCGGGCGAGCCGTCGCTGGCCGTGACGCTGATGTCGATCGTCGTCGCGCCGCTCTCGTCGCACTGATCCGGATCCTTGGTGCCGTCGATGCTCCAATCGAGCACGAGCGAGCCCGAATCTTCGACCACAGGTCCCGGCCCATGGTCGGCTTCCACGACACATCCGGGGAGCAGCGCGCAGCAGGCAAACCCACAAAAAAATAAGCGCAGATTCATTGGCTTGTCCCTTGAATTCGGCTCTATTCGACGCGCCGCGCGTGCGTCGTGCGGCGTGGACTCGCGGCGCGATGCGGCGCCTCACGTTGAATCACGCGATTCGGCGCGCGAGGCGCTCGGCGAATCACCTCTCGGCGACGCACGAGCTCCCGCGGCTCGCGCCGATAGTAAACCCAGCGCCCGTGGTCGCGCGTGTACCAGTGGTCGTTCACGAAATACACCGTGCGACCACCATAGTAGTACTGCGGCGCGACATCGACATCGACAGGCGCGACCGTCGCGTCGACATAGGCGGGCTCCGCGTCAGCCTCGGCGTAGCAACCCGACGCGAGTGCCATCAAAGCAGTCACAGCGCACGCGCGTGTCAGTCGGCTTAAATTCGATATCGCGAACATGAGCTACGTAGTCAGCAAGCGCCGTGCCGTCTGCGCGACTGACAATGCGGTGTGCGAATCGCCGGGAATGATTCCGGATCCGCGCTGATGTCGAATCGTGTCGAGCTCGAGGCAATTCGCCGCGCTGGGACAAGCGTGACTCGAAGTTCGCGTCGACCGCGCGCGAAAACAACGCATTTGGCGCGGGCACGTCCCTTGCTGAACAGAGCCCGAACTTTTGGAGGAGCTCGATGAATCTTAGGCTCGGGATGCTTGGAGTTTGCTTGGGTTTGTTGGTGGGTTCAGTGACTCGTAGCGCGCACGCGGAACAAAACATCGTGCGCGATCCCGATCGACATCCGCACTATGTGTTCGAAGCGGAGCCGCATTTTTTGCTGGCGCCGATCCCGGGCCCCGCGCCTGGTGCTGGGTTTCGCGGCACGATCGTGCTCGCGCCCGAGGGCTTCATCGATTCGATCAACGACAGCGTCGGGCTCGGCTTCGGCGTCGATTGGACGCGGGACAATACTTGGGTGCCAATCGTGATGCAGTGGAACTTCTGGCTCAGCACCCATTGGTCGGTCTTCGCCGAGCCCGGCGGCGCGTTTCACTTCGAAGACCACGGGCACACCGATCGCGCGGATTTTACGCTCTACGGTGGCGCGCGGCTGCGCTTTTCCGATCGCGTGACGTTGACGTTTCGCGTCGGGCATCCGGCGCTCGCCGTCGGTCTGTCGTTCTTGTTGTGACGCGCCAAGGTCGACGCGCCGAGCCGCGAATGCTACTTGCGCAGCATTGAATCCGAGCGCGACGAAACACGATCCGAACCCGAAACTGGACGTCAAGCTCGCGCTTCCGCCCGCGCACTTGGTCGAACGCCGCGCGCAGCTCGAAGCGGAGTTCGGCGAGCCGATCACACTCGACGGGCTCACCGGCTCTTGGTTCATCTTTCAGCGCGCGCACGGCCACCGCCACTCGATCGACGACGTGCTCACGGCGCACTACGCGCTCGAAGTTTCGCCGCGCGTCGAGACGCATCTCGATCTCGGGGCGGGCATCGGCACAGTCGGTCTGCTGGCGCTGTCGACGCTCGACGAACACTCGAGGCTCACGGCAGTCGAAGCGCAAAGCACGAGCTTTCGCTTGCTCCTCGCGAATCTGGAGGCCAACGGTCTGAGTGACCGCGTGCGTGCTCTCCACGGCGATTTGCGCGAGCTCTCGCTCGCTGAAAACTTTCCGCTGATCACTGGCAGCCCCCCCTATTTTCCGCTCGGCACTGGCGTCGTGCCGCAAGATTCGCAGAAGGCGCACGCGCGCTTCGAGTTGCGCGGTGACGTTACCGATTATGCACGCGTTGCCGCGCGCCACCTCGGTACCGATGGCTGGTTCGTGTTCTGCTTCCCTTCGGTGCAGACCGAGCGCGCGCTCGCGGCCGTGGCGAGCGCTGGGCTCGCTGTCGTGCGACGGCGCGATGTGATCCCGCGTCAAGGTCGTCCCGCGTTGTTCTCGCTCTTCGCGTGTCGGCGTTTGGTGGGCGCGCCGCGTTCGGTCGTCGATCCGCCGTTCGTGGTGCGCAGCGAAACCGGCGAGCTCTCGCCCGCAATGTGCGAAGTGCGGCGTGATTTTGGATTTCGTCGCTGAGTTCGCGCAGCCTCATCGATACATTCGAACCGTCGTTTTTGATTGTCGAATGGTGCGCTGCGGTGTGGATTTATCGTCTCATGTAGAAAGCTGTGATCGATTCGGGCCACGCGCCGCATTGCGAGGCGGTCGAGTGGCACGCCCGCATTCCGACCCTCACCTACGGCCGGGCGCAGGAGCTTTTTTCATGAATCGATTGGCGATGGTCTCGGCAAGTGCGCTGCTTGTCTCGTTCGCAGTTGCGATGCAAGCGTGCGGCAGTTCGGACGACAGCAGCACGACTTCGAATGGCGCAACCGGCAATACCACCTCGAACGGCGGCTCGACTGTCGTCTCGAACGGCGGCACCACTTCAAGCGGAGGCACCGTGAGCACGTCCGCCGGCACGTCCGCTGGCGGTTCGACGGCGGTGGCGGGTTCGTCGAGCGGAGGCTCGGCTGGCGCGGCAACGGGCGGCAGCTCGACCGGCGGTAATTCGACGGGCACCGCAGGTTCCACCACGGGCACGGCAGGCTCCGGCACCGCTGGCACCTCCTCAGGTGGAACGGGCAGCGGCGCGCTCACGACCTGTGCGGCTGGCGAGGCCAAAGGCGTTGCCTGTACGACGCAGACTCCGGAAGGCATGGCGTGCGCCAAGACGTGCGGCATCACGGCGCTCGGCTCGACCAAGAGCGAGACTTGCTCGGCCGGCACATACACGGAAGGCGCGTGCACCTATCCTGCAGGCGATTACAGCTGCTACACGCTGCCAGCAACGATTCCGGCGTGCCCGGGTGATCCGCCCGGTCCGGTCTCGGGTAGCGGGTGCACGGCGACCACCTGCATGCCTTGCGGCCCGAACTACCAAGATTCAAAGATGACCGCGAAGGTCGGCTATTGCGTATGCAGCGACGCAGGCAAGTGGTCCTGCGCCAGCACCAAGGAGTGGCCGCCGCAGATGTGAGTTAGCCGTTTTCGCGCAACCCGGCGGCGAGCGCGTGCAATAGCTCGCCGCTGCGGTTGTTCGAATATTCCCAGAACATCGCGCCGCCGAGCCCGTGCTCGTGCACATAACGGGCCTTGCTGCGCAACGACGCTTCGTCCTCGTACGAAATAAACGAGGTTCCGTCGTAGAGGAACGCGGCTTGTGCGCGTTCGTCCCAGTGACGCTGCCAACTCGGCTCGCGCAGCGCTGGCATGATTTCGTCGTAGCTGCGAGTGAAGTTCGAGCCTTCATGGCTCGACTGCATCAAACCGTGATTTTCGTCGCGGACGCCGTTCATTCCGCGACCGTAAAACGCCGCGCCGAGCAGCAGTTTCGACGCGGGCGCGCCGGCTTCGACGAACCAGCGCACGGCTTTGTCGCCGCTGTCGCCACTCGGATCGAGCTCCGAGCAAAACAGGTTCGCGTGGTGTCCCGCGTACGTGCTCCAACCGTTGTAGAGGTCGTAAGTCATGAGTCCGATGAAATCGAGCTCCGGCGCGATCGCCGCGATGTCGACGCCGATCAAATGCGAAGGCGCGGCGCCGGTCGCGATGCTGAGCAAATAGCGCGCGTCTCCGCTGCGGCCGTCCGCGATCGATCGCGCGTCGATTTTTTCGCGCAAGAGTCGGAGTAGCGCGGTGAAATTTTCGCGATCTTCCGGGCGCGCCTTGATGCCGCCCAGCGCGCTACACGGATATTCCCAATCCAGATCGATCCCGTCGAAGTCGTGTCGCAGCATGAAGTCGAGCGCGCTGTCGGCGAAGCGTTCGCGACTCTCCGGCGTGAGCGCGGCGTCGGAGAAACCTTCAGCGGCCCAGCCACCGATCGAGATCAACACCTTCAAATGCGGATAGCGGATTTTCAGTTTTCGGGCCAAGCCGAGCGCGTTCTCTTCCTTGGCGCAGGCAGCTTGGTAGCCGAGCGCGGCGAGCGCCGGATCGGCTGCCGACAAGCGATCGAAGTTGGCGGCCATGAAGTTTACGACCGAGCCGTCCTTGATGCAGGCGAATGCGTAGTTCACGTGCGTCAGCTCTTCGCCCAGGATTGCGCCGGCATCGAGCTCGGCCCAGCAAGCGACGTAGGCCAACAGGATCGAGCGACGCTGACTCATTCTCCGACGCTATCACGACGCGAAGCGCGGGCGCTCGCCGCGATCTTCTGAAACCGTTGGCTAAATCACTCAGCCGCGCGCTTCGAGTCGTTCGAGTCGCGTGTTCGACTCCGCCCGGAATTCGCCGAGCTCGCGCAAAATGGTTTCGATGTTGACCTCGTTCTTGATGTTGACCTTGAAGTCGGTCTCGGCGCGTGCGCGGTCTTTCAACGATTGCCGGTTTTGGCTCATCACGATCAGCGGTCCTTGCAGTGCGACGAGCACGGCGAGCAGCAGATTGAAAAACACGAACGGGTAAGGATCGAATTGGTTCTTCTGGATGAAGCTATTGAATACCATCCAGGTGAGCGTCAAACCGAGTAGAAATACGATGAACGCCCAACTGCCATTCAGCTCGGCGACTTTGTCCGCTAGGCGCTCGCTCCAGGACAGATTTTTTTCGATTTCTTCGACCGAGTTCTTCGCTGCGCGTTCGGAGAGCATCGCGTTGGTCTCGCGCAGGCGCTCGGCGATCGTGCGTAAGATGTTCATCGCGGCGCCGGCTCGTTCCGCGAGATAGCGAGATAGCGTCTCGCGGCTCAGCGCGAGCAAGACGGCGTCGGTCGTCGCGAGCGCGCTCGCCGAGCGCGGCTTGTCGTCGAAAAGCGCCAGTTCACCGAAGTATTCGCCGTGCGCGATGTCCTTCAACGAAATGCGCCGCGAAGATTCTCCCGGCAAAAAAATATTCACGTGACCCGATGCGACGATGTACATCTCCGAGCCCGGATCGCCTTGCGCCATGATCGCTTGGCCAGCAGCAAAGTTCCGCTCGACCAAGGTCGAAGAGAGCGCGGCAAGGTCTTCTTCGTTGAGGCCTTGGAACATCGGGATGCTGCGCAAAAGCGAGACATAT